>JAUYEQ010000027.1 GCA_030691295.1 Bacteroidota bacterium | reverse complement strand
GTCATGAATTTTCAGCACAAAATCTTTTCCTTTTCCAACAATGCAATTGTTTTCACCGAGTTTGGTCGGTTTTATCCACGCGGTGATGCTGAAGTTTGGTTTTAGTGCCGAGCGGCTCATCAAACCGCAGTCGGCATAAGCATTTCCGGAGAAATATGCACAGTTGTCCCAGGTATCATCATCCTTGAAATCAATACTGTAATTGATTATTTCAGTATCATTTTTCCGTTGCAGGTTCTGCATTTTCTTCGAAAAAATGTAATGATCCGTCAACCCAAAATCAGGATCTAGCGGAACCACATTGAAGACTTTCATGTTCCTGAGATTTTCAGGACTTGGAAGTACAATGTCAGGAGAAAACTGATAGCCAGCCTTGTAGGGTGCCAACGCCGGGCTGTTTCCAAAGCTGGTGGGGAAACTAAAGTACCCGTTTGTTCTGCGGTGGGGAAAATCTTTCCACGACACGTCGGCAAGCAATTCGTTGCCATTCCTGATTACCCCGAATATTTTTGGCTGATTGTTCAGGGCGGAAACAATGCCGGCAGCTTCCCGGATATTTTGGGAATCGACCTGAATAAAATTGGGCAGTTTCCCGGTACGTTCCCAAAAGCTGACAAAATAGTCGGCTGAGGGAAAAGAATCAGCGTCAGCAATTACCCAAAGCAATTCGTTGCAGGTGAGTTGTTTAAGTTGCGATTCGTAACTTCCTGAAATCCTGAATTCATCCATATTCCGGCCATTCAGAAGGAATATGGATGAAGTGAATTTGCTTTGTTTCAGACTCTCTTCTTCAGAAATAATCATGACCGGAAGATTCTTTGCCGGAATTTTTGTCATCAGAAGATCCAATTCATCGTTCGAACTTCCTGAAAAAAGAAATGCCAGCGGAATATTATCCTGAAACAACGAATCGAGCTGGCCCGGGCCAAGCTGTTCAGGAAGAATGAGCAGATGTGATTTCAGACGAATTGAATTTCGCAACGAATCAGGCAGTTCTGTAATATTTCCTGTTCCGGTCCATGCAAAAACCGGCAAACAGAATAGCAGCAGGATCAACAAAAACTGATATGATTTTTTTATCCGGATCAAAGTAAGCTGAAGTGATTCGTGAATGCACAAACTTATAAAAAACCACGAATTTTGCCGGTATAAAACTGCCCTTTTTTAGTTGGTATTGCCGGCAGTTAATTGTTTGATCGACTCTCGGTTTAGCAAGCGGGTGACTTGAAGTAACCGCCTCACTTGTCACCCGCTCACTATTTTGATTCCTTTCATTTTTTTGTGCCGCGCAAAATGGTTATTTTTGGTAAAAATCCTTGTACCATGCAATCCATCAATCCATTTTCAGGCGAAACAATCCGAAATTATCCGGAATACACTTCTGCTGAAGTTGAACAAATCATCGTCGATGTTGATCAAGCTTTTCAGCAATGGAAATTGACCAGTTTTGAAGAACGGTCGGTTTGCATGAAAAACCTTCAGGCCAAATTGCTTGAAAAAAAGGCAGAACTTGCTTCCATTATGACTTCTGAAATGGGAAAAGTATTGCGCGAAGCCATTGGCGAGATTGAAAAATGTGCCTTGGTTTGTGCATTTTATGCCGATAATGCCGAATCGTTTCTGAAGAATGAACCGATAAAAACGGAAGCTTCTGAATCGTATATTACCTATCAGCCAATTGGAACTGTTTTGGCTGTGATGCCCTGGAACTTCCCGTTCTGGCAGGTTTTCAGGTTTCTGGCTCCGGCATTGATGGCAGGCAACACAGGCGTTTTGAAACATGCATCCAATGTGTCAGGCTGCGCACTGGCCATCGAACAGCTGGTTATAGATGCCGGATTTCCGGAACATGTTTTCCGAACACTCTTAATTGGCTCGAGAGAAGTTAAAGCAGTGATTGAAGATCCATTGATCAAAGCGGTTACCCTTACCGGAAGCACACCGGCCGGAAAATCGGTGGCTTCGTTAGCTGGATCGGTTCTTAAAAAGTCGGTGTTGGAATTGGGCGGCAGCGATCCGTACCTGATTCTGGAAGATGCCGATGTTGAAAATGCAGCCCGCTT
>JAUYEQ010000420.1 GCA_030691295.1 Bacteroidota bacterium | reverse complement strand
AACTGAAAAAATAAGCGCCATCAGCGACAAAATCACCGATTCAGTCATAAACTGAACGATTAATGCAAAACGCCCGCTTCCAACTACTTTTTTAATTCCTATTTCCTTTACCCGTCTGGATGATCTTGCTGTGGACAGATTCATGTAGTTTATCCCTGCAATCAGAAGAATGACTATTGCAATCAATACAAAAAGTCTGACATAACTGATTCTTCCTCCGGCCTGAACCCCGTTTTCATACGTTCCTTTCAGGTATTGACCCGAATAGGGCACTGCAAACAAAGTGATATTCGACCCATTTAATTTCGATTTATGAAAGTTTTCAATTTTGCTGTTAAACTGCTTTACATCAACTCCCTTATTCAACACAAGATAGGTGCAGGGCGCATGATTACCCCACTGGATTTTTCGCCCTACTTTTTCAGACAATTCAAGCCATGTATCGAAATTCAGGGCAAAATCGAATTGCATCGTTGAATTTTCAGGAGTGCCTTCGAATACACCGGTTACCACCGCAGGATATTTCATGTTAAGGAGTTCCCAATCGATGGTTTTACCGATTACATTTTCAGCAGTTCCGAAAAGTGTGTGCGCCAGATTTTTGGAAATTACAATGGAATTTTTTGCCATCAACACCTGGGCCGGATCACCCTGGCTCAACCCAAAAGAAAAAACACTGAAGAAATTATAATCGGCAAACTGGCCTGGCGCCTTTGTTTTCTGATCACCAGCCACCAGCGAAAAATTGCCCAGCAACTCGGCAGGCATCACAGATGTTTCCATTTTCACCTCAGGCATTTCAACAGCAAATGTCCTTCCCAGCAAATCGGGTGTCCACTGTTGGGTGTGAACTCCTTCCGGTGAATGATGGTTTTCCATCACCTGGTAAAGTTGTTTGTCGGATTGATGAAATTTATCCACTTGTTTTTCGTCGTTAACCCAGAGAAAAATGAGGATAGCGCAGGCAAATGCGCTTGATAAACCAACCAGGTTGATTAAAAAAGTGCTTTTATGTTGTCTGAAGTTTCGAAATGTCATCCGAAGCAAATAGTGTTTCATAGCCTTACTTTTAAAAGTTTATAATTTATTCATACCTCAACGCTTCCACCGGGTTCCTTGCTTTCCATTGTCCGAACCTTGATTCATCTGATTGTATGATGGACTTTGTTTCTTTCAATTTTCAAAATCATATTAACCATTTAATCAGCTTAATCACAACTTGTCCCGATAGGTCGGGAGTTCAAGACTATGTTCTCCCCCTTCGGGGGAGTTAGAGGGGGCTTTCTACACCAGCAATTCCCCCATCTGCTTTTTCACCTCTTCGGTAATCACTTGTCCGTCGAACAGATTGATAACCCGGTGGGCAAATTCAGAGTCGTGCATGGAGTGGGTTACCATTACAATGGTTGTTCCTTCGCGGTTGAGTTCTGTAAGCAGGTTCATCACTTCCAACCCGTTTTTCGAATCGAGGTTACCGGTTGGCTCATCGGCCAGGATCAGTTTGGGGTTGGCTACTACGGCGCGGGCAATGGCCACACGCTGCTGTTGTCCACCGGATAATTGCTGCGGAAAGTGTTTTTTGCGGTGACTGATCTGCATCCGTTCCAGCACTTTCTCTACCATCTCCTTGCGCTCTTTAGCGCTTAATTTCAGGTAGATGAGCGGAAGTTCCACGTTTTCATAGACATTGAGTTCGTCGATCAGGTTAAAACTCTGGAACACGAAGCCGATGTTTCCTTTGCGTAGTAAAGTGCGGTTACGTTCTTTGAATCCGCCAACCTCCTGATTGTCGAAATAATACTCGCCCGAACTTGGGTTGTCGAGCAGCCCGATAATGTTCAGCAAGGTTGACTTGCCGCAGCCCGAAGGCCCCATAATGGCTACAAATTCGCCCTTCTGAATGTGAAGGCTCACGTTGTCCAACGCACTGGTTTCAATTTCTTGCGTTCGGAATACTTTGTTAAGGTTTACTGTTCGTATCATGTTGTAAAAGTTGCTTGGGGCATGGGGCAAAGGGCATGGTTGGCGATTTGCACGAGCCTCAATGGTTAATAAAAAAAAGCTTGGGGCATGGGGCAAAGGGCATGGTTGGCGATTTGCACTAGCCTCAATGGTTTATAAAAAAAAGCTTGGGGCATGGGGCAAAGGGCATGGTTGGCGATTTGCACTAGCCGTTATTGGTTAATAAAATTGCGGGGAGCGGGGAGCTTGGCGCATGAGGAGTTTCAGCTCTTTGCCCCATGCTCCTTGCCCTTTGCTCTTAAATGAGTGTTTTTCTGAAATTCGTAATTTTCTTACTCAATAATTCCAAATCGTTTAGAATCTGATCCAACTTCTCTTTTTCAATGAAGTTCCTTCGATAGGCTACAAACGAAATGTTGGCAGTTTCAAAAACTGATCTTCGGGCAATATTCAGAAAGTTGGCAAAGTCTTTTGATGAGAATGAACCTGAACCTTCGGCTATGTTGTTTGAAATGCTCAAAGATGCACCACGCAACTGCTCCGCAACGCGATAACTTCTAGCGTCTGACATTGCATCGGCCAGGTCGAAAAGCTGATCGTTCATGTTGATAGCCTCTTTCCAAATTTCTAAGTCCATAAATCTAAATTGTGCCATGAGTTTAATTTTTAAGTTTTATATTCATCAAGTTAGGAATTAAAATTCAATTTAACAGCGCTTCTCTGCCGCTTGCCTCTGCTCCCTGCTCCCTGCCCTTTGCCCCATGCTCTCTGCTATTTCATCACTATCCTATCATTTGTGCCAAACATCTCGTATCCTGAGGTGATGACTTTTTCGCCGGCATTGAGGCCTTCCAGTACTTCGTAATACTGCGGATTTTGCTTGCCGATTTTAATGTTCCGTTTAGTGGCTTCCGATTCATTTTCGTTCAGTACATAAACCCATTGTCCACCGGTACTTTGGAAGAATCCGCCGCGTGCCAGCAATACCGCTTTACCCGATTCGCCCAGTTCAAGTTTGATGTGGTAAGTTTGTCCGGTGCGGATATTGTCGGGAGTTGTGCCGTTGAAAACCAGGTCGATTTCAAACTGGCCATTGCGCACTTCAGGATACACTTTCCGTACTTTCAGGTTAAAATTGGTTCCATTGCGGTCTAAAGTTGCCGGAAGATCACGTTTCACGCGGTCGATGTAATGTTCATCAATTAAAGCTTTGATTTTGAAATTATCGAGGATATTAATTTGTCCAATCCGTTGCCCTTTGCTAATTGATTCACCAATTTCGGCCTCAAGTAAACCGAGCTGTCCGTCAACAGGCGCTTTTACGTTCAGGTCTTCGCGACGTTGCTGAACCACTTTCAGGTTAAGATGCATATTGCCAAGGTTTTGATCCATTTGGATTTTCTGATTTTCGCGAAAAATGGAATCCTGAACCAGTTTCATAAAAATGAGTTCGCGGTTTTTCTTCGCCCGGAGATAGTCTTCTTCAGCTTTCAGGAAGTCTTCTTTGGCAATTAACTCTTCGTCAAACAATGCTTTCTGCTGTTCATAATTTCGTGCCAGCCGCAGAATTTCATAATCAATCTGGAGCAACTGTTGTTTATTCTGAATTTTCTGCTGCTCCATTTGTATCTGGGTGTTGCGCAACTCGTTGGTCTGGTAAGCCATACTCGATTCGCTGTTCATGATACTCAGGTTGAGGTCGTTGTTCCTTAGTTTCAGGATTACATCGCCTTTTTTCACCATCTCACCTTCTTCAATCAGCTTTTCTTCAACTTTTCCACCTTCTTCGGCATCAAGAAAAATGGTTGTGATTGGCTCTACATTTCCAATAACCGTGATGTAGTCATTAAACAGCCCATCCTCTACTGTGCTGATGGTCAGCTTATCTTTTTCGGCCCGGAAGGTCGAACTGGTTTCGGCAAATACCACTTTGTAGAGCAAAAAAGCGATAACCAGGATTCCAAGCCCCCACACGATGTGTTTGGGCCGGATGCCCTTTTTCTTTTCAATTACTTTATCCATTCCCATGACTGTATAGTTTCAAGTTTCAAATTCAATCATTTTCGCATGGAGCGTGGGGCATGGGGCATGGCTCTCTGCTCCATGCTCTCTGCCCCCTGCCATCACTCCCAAAACCTTTTCCCCATATAAAAATCAAGCACTTTCCTTTTAATTTCCCATTGAAGCCGGGCTTTCAAAACCTGACTTCCCGAATTGGTCAACCGGTTTTTGGCAATGTAAAAATCGACCACATTCACCAGTCCTTGCTCAAACTTTTTTTCTGCTGCCTGAAATGCCTGCTGATCGGCTTCCTGTTGTTTCAGGTATTGGTTGTATTCTTTTTCCAGAGCTTCCAAATCGTTTAGGTTGTTCGCCATTTCAAAATACAACTTTTGTTTTTCTTCTTCCAGCGTATTTTGGGCTTCTTCTACTTCCAGTCGGGCTTTTTTAATACCCGACCTTGCAGCCCAACGACTGAAAACCGGTATGTTGACTGATGCCCCCAAATATTGATTCCGGTTATAATCCAATTGCGTACCGAAACCGACGGTTTTCCCTCCATCGTCTTTGGTAGTTTCATAAAAACCTGTTCCGTAAGCACCGTAAGCGTTTACAGATGGGAAAAGCTGCGAACGACTGATTGCAAGTGATTTGCGGCTGGCTTTTAACTGGGCTTCGTACGATTGATAATAGGGTGACCATTGCGTGTAAGCCTGAAATAAGTTTTGCTGATTTTGTTTTTCGGTAGCAAGTAGCGGATTATTTTCAGTTTCCAAAGCCATATCACCTTCTGTTGCAAGATTCATTCGTTGTTTCAACTGGAGTTTCGCTGTTTTGAGACTGTTTTCAATCTGAATGCGACGCAATTCTTCTGTTTCAAAGTTGGCGCGCATTTCGAGCAAATCAGTTTTCGATTTTATGCCCAATTCCACCTGTTTCTCCATCTTTTTCAGGTTCAGCCGCGATGTTTCAACTTGTTCTTCAGCAATTTTCAGCATTCCTTGCTGGTACAACACATCAAAATACGAGTTCATCACTCCAAAAGCCAAATCGTCGGTGGCATTTAACCGGTTCAGTTCGCTGGCTTTCTTTCTGAATTTCTGATATTCAATCTGGTTCAGCATTCTGAAACCATTAAAAAGTGTGAGCGAAGCCCCAATTTCGTAGCTATTGTTGAAAAACTCATTGTTCACAATGTCGTTGGTATTGGGGTCAACCGACCGGCCAAAGCTAATACCGGCACGTGATGAAGCACTTACCCCCGGAAGTAGGTTGCGTTTCGACTGGTTCAGGTCTTCGGTGGCCATCTTCTCCTGAATCTCCATTTTCTTCAGGCTCAAATTGTTTTCGATGGCAAAGGAAATGCACCGGTTCAGGTTCCAGTTGGTTTGTGCAACCAGTGCATTTCCGGTAAGAAATCCAAAAATTAAAATTAGTATGAAATCTTTCTGCCTCATTGTTTAATTGTTTTACGAAAAGCTGTGCCATAATAATGCCAGAAAGATAACTTGTAGATATTCAAACGATAAGATTCTGTATTATTCCTGATCAGTAAAAATAATTGACAAGAATGTGTAAAATAATTTGA
>JAUYEQ010000019.1 GCA_030691295.1 Bacteroidota bacterium | reverse complement strand
TGTTTTCCTAAAGTGCAAAATAACTGCCGCGTCCGGAGTAAACAAAGTCTATCTCGGGCGTCCGTGGCGAAGTTTTGCCAAAGTTACCTTCCTGAATTGTGAAATGGGTTCTTTTATCGCTCCTGAAGGTTGGGACAACTGGTCGAAAGCAGAGAATGAGAAAACAGCAGTTTTTGCTGAATACAGTAATTCCGGGGCAGGAGCAAACCGCTCCAAACGTGTTTCGTGGTCGCTCGGATTGAGCGCGGCTGAAGCGGTAATCTTCAGCAAAGAAAATATATTTGCTCCCCTGGGATGGGAAATTTCTAAAGGAAAGAAATGGTATGAATAACATAAAAGAACTATAAACATGAACCAATTTTATTCACTTTGTGTGATCTTAACTGTTGCTTTATCGTGGAATACGGCAGCACAAACAACCAACTCACTATCCAAAGTTTGGGTAGCCGACAATGGCGACGAAACCTATACCAATCCGGTGTTATACGCCGATTACTCCGATCCTGATGCGGTGCGCGTTGGCGACGATTATTACATGACCGCTTCGTCGTTCAATTGTGTTCCGGGCTTGCCCATTTTGCACTCGCGCGATTTGGTCAACTGGAAACTTATCGCACATGCATTGCCGAAGCAACCGCCGCTTGATGTATTTGATAAGGTTCAGCATGGCGGTGGTGTTTGGGCGCCCTGCATTCGCTACCATAAAAACGAATATTACATTTATTATCCCGATCCTGATTTTGGTATTTACATGGTAAAAGCAACCAATCCGGCTGGTCCATGGTCGGAACCTTTGCTGGTTTATGGCGGGAAAGGTTTGATAGATCCTTCGCCGCTTTGGGACGATGACGGAAAAGCTTACCTCGTTTATGCCTTAGCCGGAAGTCGTGCCGGAGTGAAAAGTATAATTCTCGTAAACCAGATGAACCCTGAAGGAACAAAACTGATTGGTAACAGTGTAATGGTTTTCGACGGGCACAAAGATCATCCCACGGTTGAAGGACCAAAATTTTACAAACGAAATGGCTATTATTACATTTTTGCCCCGGCTGGCGGAGTGGCCACCGGCTGGCAACTGGTGCTGCGGTCGAAAAACATTTTTGGCCCTTATGAAACCAAAATAGTAATGGCGCAGGGCAAAACCGACATCAACGGCCCACATCAGGGCGCATGGGTCGATACCAAAACCGGCGAACATTGGTTCCTGAATTTTCAGGATTTATTTGCCTACGGAAGAGTGGTTCATCTGAACCCGATGAAGTGGGTAAACGACTGGCCTGTGATTGGTGTGGATGCTGATGGTGATGGTTGCGGAGACCCCGTGAGAACCTATAAAAAGCCGAATGTGGGCAAATCGTACCCCAAAGCAACGCCTCCCGAAAGTGATGAATTCAATACCAGCGAATTGGGTTTACAATGGCAATGGCATGCAAATTATCAGACTACATGGGGCTTCCCTTCAGGAAACCTGGGCTTTTACAGGTTGAATTGTATTCCACGGTCGACCGATGCAGTCAATCTTTGGAATGTTTCGAATATGCTTTTGCAAAAATTTCCTGCTCCTGAATTTACCGCAACCGCCAAACTGACTTTCGACACCCGTTTCGACGGCGAAGAAGTTGGCTTGATCGTGATGGGACTGGATTACGGCAGAATAACCATTAAACGCGAAAATGGAAAATTGGCGGTTGAGTCGGCCACCTGCAAACAAGCTGACAAAGGTGGAAAAGAGGAATTAACAACAGCTCAACCAGTAGAAACAAATACAATTTATTTCCGTGTTCAGGTTCAGAAAGGCGCTGAATGTAGTTTCAGTTACAGCACCGATGGACAAATATTTTCAACTATTGGCAACGCATTCAAAGCCCGCGAAGGCAAATGGATTGGCGCCAAAGTTGGTTTTTATGCCTTGAGAAACGGAATTATCAACGATGCAGGTTCTGCAGATATAGATTGGTTCAGGGTGAGCCTCCCCTAAACTTCCGGAAAACCGGGACAAGCTCTCCGAAGGAGGGGAGAAGAACCCTGTCGTTAAGCCAGAAGTGAGAAATTCTGCCTTTTCTTCACCCTGAAAGGGTGGAATATGAATAGCCCGGGGTTTTAACCCCGGGTGAAATGAAGATTATGAAAACCGTCCGCGCGAAAATGTTGAAAAAAGAGTTGATCTTTTTTCGGACGGAATGACGAAAATGGTTATTAAATAAAAATGACGAAAATGAGGGTGAAATATTTAAAACAAATTGGATGTTTTGTATTTGTAATGGTTTTGGCTTGTTCTGCAATAGCCTCCGACTACCATTTTGTGGTTTCCACCGATGGAACCGGCGATTTCCGTACCGTTCAGGAAGCCATCAACGCAGTTCCCGATTTCAGGAAAAACGAAACGCGTATATTCATTAAAAACGGCATTTACAAAGAGAAACTTGTGCTGGCCGGAAGCAAAACCAATGTGGTTTTTATTGGTGAAGACCGCGATAAAACCATCCTGACTTACGATGATTTCGCCCAAAAGAAAAACCGTTTTGGCGAGGAAGTCGGGACAACCGGTTCAACCTCATTTTTCGTGTTTGGCGATGGTTTCCGTGCCGAAAACATCACTTTCGAGAATTCTTCAGGTCCTGTTGGTCAGGCCGTGGCGGTGCGCATTGATGGCGACATGGTGGTTTTTATCAACTGCCGTTTCTCCGGATTTCAGGATACACTTTACCCGCATGGCGAAAAAAGCCGCCAGTATTACCGCGATTGCGTGATTGAAGGAACCGTCGATTTTATTTTCGGCTGGTCAACCGCAGTGTTCGATCGATGCACAATTGTATGTAAAGATCACGGCTATATAACCGCGCCATCGACCAACGAGGGAACTGCTTTTGGCTTTGTTTTCCTCGATTGCAAAATTACCGGCGATGTTCCCGAAGCCTCGTTCTATTTGGGGCGTCCGTGGAGACCATTTGGAAAGTCAGCCTTTTTGCGTTGCGAACTGGGCGGCATGATCAAATCGGAAGGCTGGCACAATTGGGGAAAACCCGATGCTGAGAAAACGGCCTTTTTTGCCGAGTATAAAAACACCGGATCAGGAGCTTCCGCAGAAAAAAGAGTGAGATGGTCGCACCAGTTAAGCGATGCAGAAGCTGCCGGCTATACTCCGGAAAAGATATTGGGCGAATGGGTCGGGAAGATAAAGTGATCAGTGTTCAGTCTCAGTTTACAGCGGCATTGAACCTTGATAAATTCTTACAATGAATGACTAAATGATTATAAATGAAAAGTTTGGAATCATCAATAATAAATTAGAAATTAAAAATCCATAGATATGAAACCATTTAAAACAATTTTCGCACTGCTTGCTGCAGCAATTCTTTTTTCATGTACAAACACACAGCCTAAGGTAGAAACCAGTCAGGCTGATGATTTGTACGACGGAATTGAGTTTGACATGCCCCGTGTTCAGGAGCCTGTTATTCCGGCCAATTCAGTATCAATTGCCGATTTTGGTGCGCAGAGTGGGGGACAGGAACATTGTACCCAGGCATTTGCCGATGCCATTGAAGCACTTTCAGCAAAAGGTGGCGGACGGGTGATTATCCCGCGCGGAATCTGGCTGACCGGACCAATAACCCTAAAAAGCAATATCGAACTGCATACAGAAACAGGTGCAACGGTGATATTTAGCGCCAATAAAGATTTGTACCCGGTGGTGGAGACCAGTTTTGAAGGTCTGAATACATTTCGTTGCATCTCTCCAATAAATGGCCGCGACCTCGAAAATATCGCCATAACCGGAAACGGTATTTTTGACGGTTCGGGCGATGCCTGGCGGTTTGTTAAAAAGGAAAAATTGAATGAATCGCAATGGAAAAAATTGGTCGCTTCGGGAGGTATTGTCAGTAAAAATGGAAAAGAATGGTATCCATCCGAACAATTTATGAAAGGTGCTGAAATTGCAGAAATGAACGTGGTACGCTCGCTAAAGACCAAAGAAGAATTTGAACAAATCCGGGATTTTTTGCGTCCGGTAATGGTCAGCCTGATTTCGTGCAAGAAAGTATTGATCGATGGGCCTACTTTCCAGAATTCCCCGGCATGGAACATTCATCCGCTGATGTGCGAAGATTTCACTATGCGGAACACCACTGTCCGCAACCCTTGGTATTCGCAGAATGGCGATGGTATAGATATCGAGTCGTGCAAAAACAGCATCATTCACGATTGTAATTTTGATGTGGGCGATGACGCCATTTGTGTAAAATCGGGCAAAGACAAAGATGGCCGCGACCGGAATATTCCTGCTGAAAACCTGATCGTGAAAAACTGCATCGTTTATCATGGCCATGGTGGCGTTACTGTTGGCAGCGAAATGTCAAGCGGAGTAAAGAACCTGCATGTTTCGAATTGTACTTTCATTGGAACAGATGTTGGCCTGCGGTTTAAAAGCAACCGTGGCAGGGGAGGAGTCGTCGAAAATATTTACATTTCGAATATCGAAATGATGAATATTCCAACTCAGGCAATTTCTTTCAACCTTTATTACAGCGGAAGGTCTGTTTCCGAAGATCTTGAAGCCGGCGCTGACGGTGAAGTTCCTGCACTTTTGCCGGTTACTGAAGAAACGCCTCAGTTCAAGAATATTTTTATCCGCGATGTGAATTGCAAGGGCGCTATGACAGGAATTTTCCTGCAGGGTTTGCCTGAAATGAAGCTTGAAAATATCGAACTCACCAATATCTACATGGATGTCGATTATGGTCTGGTTTGTATTGATGCCGATCAGGTAAATATCGAAAATCTAAACCTGAAAACGAAACATTACCCGGTAATTGATCTGCAAAACAGTGCAAATGTTTCTGTTGACGGGCTGATTACAAAGGCAGGACAATACCCGATTGTCAAAGTTTCAGGTTCGCAAACAGGTGCAACTTCATTTATAAATGCTGGATTTACCAATCCTGAAAAACAATTGGTGATAGGGAAAGAGGTTCCGAAAAATGTGGTTAAATTAGGAAAATAGGGGGTTTTGTTCTTGTCCGTCACTTAAAAGTGACGGCGAAGGATATCGCTCTGATCGACTAAACTGTATATTCGAAGGAATATTCTTTGCCGTTTGCCTTCAGGCAACGGACATGAAAGTGACAGCCTGTCCCGATTTTTTTTCGGGAGCAAAGGATATCGCTCTGATCAGCTAAACTGTATATTCAAAGTGATATT
>JAUYEQ010000018.1 GCA_030691295.1 Bacteroidota bacterium | reverse complement strand
TAACTGATTTTTTTATTGGCGAGTGCATTGATTACTGAAACTGCAATTACAACAAACAAATAGGTCATTTCTTTAATCGGAATCGCATCTGTCCGATACCTGATAATTCCAAAAATGGCGAATAATCCGAGTGCAAAACCAAGTTCTATTTTTACACTTTCCAGAAGGAAGCACAACAGAAATATAACGATGCTGATGGCTATGTAGGTGAAATAAAAGTCTTTGCGTTTGCTGGATTTGGCATACAAGCCAACAACAATGAAGACAGTAACCAGCAAATTAAGACCAAACCTGACAAGAAGTTCGATATAGTCTTCGGTATTAATCAGTTTGATCCCCAAAAATTTCAATTCATCAAAGGATTGGGCGGCTTGTAACAGAATAAGTGAAAGTTGCATGTTTAAAAGTTTAATTGAGGTATTCTTTTTTTAACCTGATTAACAATGGTTTGAATTTATTTTTTTTAATGTTGTCTTCAAGAAGCGATCGGCCAATACAATATTTGCTGAAGCCTTGCCTTCTCACTTTTTTACTTCTCAAAACCTGGTTGATCAATGCCGATTTGTTGTTTTTGTTTTGTTTTATTTCGATAATAACCAGATCATTGATGATAATTTCCTTTTCCTCATTTTTAAATCCGGGGCGTGTATCTATGGTTACCCGAACGGTAAACGCATTATCAACCAGTGTAATACGGTTAAAAAAGCTCAATATTTTCGGTTGTAGTTCTGCGCCGGAATAGGGAGATGAATTTTCCAGAAAACCGAACTCATTGCTTTTAAAATCAGTATTGAAGTCAGGTCTTTTGATTCGCTCTTTGAGAGTTCTTCCCTTGTTATTTTTAAACTTTATTTCAAGAAAATTATCATTGGAAACAACATATTGGCGAACCCTGATTTTAAAACGGTTACGTTTTCCATTTTGGTGGTTAATGTACATCCGGTCATCAACAGTATCGAAATAGGTGGTGTCGTATGGAAAAATTGATTCGCCTTTAATTTCGAGAATTGAATAATCATTTTTCAAAGCATCCAGAATGTCAGGTAATTGACTTCTGTGAAGGCAAAATTTACTGTCAGTACGATCCATGAGTTTAACCTGATCTAAATCGGCCAGTGTAACTCTTTTAAAGGATTCTAATGTTTTTTGAATTAAGATCATTGTTTAAATAAAGTTGTGCGAAACTAATCTATTTTTTCATGCTGATTGTAATAAATACGTAACAAGAATGTAACATTTCTGTCATTTTTAGAGAAATGATGTACCGTTGATGAATTACTTTTTTCGTAATCCTGATAAAAATTGATCCGCTATATCCGTTTGATTATGAAAATGTCACCAATTTTTCGACCCGTAAAAGTACCGAAGAATGCGGCATTTTGTGTGTCATGAATGATTTTCTTTAGGTTGTATAAAACAAATTACTATATTTGCCATCGCAAAAAAGGATACGGGTGTAGCTCAGTTGGTAGAGCACTGGTCTCCAAAACCAGGTGTCGGGCGTTCGAGTCGCTCCTCCCGTGCAAAAGCTGCTCTTTCGGGCGGCTTTTTTGTTTTAAGGAAAGTCTTTGGTAACTTCAAACCCAAATAATGATCAGCTATGACTGTCGATCTTTTTATACCTTGTTTTATTGATCAGATATATCCTGATACTGCTTTTAATACGGTAAAATTACTGCGGAAGGCCGGTCTGGAAGTGAATTACAATCCGGAGCAAACCTGTTGCGGTCAGCCTGCCTTTAACAGCGGCTACTGGGATGAAACCAAAACGCTGGCGAAAAAATTCATTTGCGATTTTCCGAACGAAAGGCATATCATCAGTCCGTCAGCCTCTTGTACCGGTTTTATCAAAAATTATTATCCTGATTTGTTTAAAAACGGTCAGGCAGGATTTGACGATTACCAGCGACTCAACCGGAATCTTTTTGAACTGACTGATTATTTGGTCAATCATTTGCATTTTACTGATTTTGGAGCTGAGTTTCCTCACAAAGTATGCTACCACGATGCCTGCACCGCTTTGCGCGAATATGGAATTCGTGAGGAACCACGCCTGTTGCTCTCGAAAGTAAAAGGCCTCGAACTGGTTGAAATGGAAGACACCGAAACCTGCTGCGGATTCGGAGGAACTTTCGCGGCGAAATTCACCGCAATCTCTACCGCCATGACAGAACAGAAAGTGGAACATGCACTGAAAACCGGTGCCGAATACATCATTTCTACCGAATCATCGTGCATTATGAACCTGGAAGGATACATCCTGAAAAACAATTTACCCATTAAACCCATCCATATTGCCGATATATTGGCATCGGGATGGACGGCCCCCTAAATCCCCCGCAGGGGGACTTTGAGAATCGTTGAATGATTACTCATCAGATTTCGGAATGTCTAAACTTAAAGAATTCATCCACAAATGGATGAGTCACAACTTGGAACTTTGAACTTGAAACTTGAAACTGCTTTATGACTGAAATAGGAAAAATAAATCACCTGTATGTGGTGAAAGAAGTGGATTTTGGTATTTACCTCGATGGCGGCGATTTGGGCGAAATCCTGATGCCGAAACGCTATGTTCCGGAAGGAACACAACCGGAAGATACGATCGATGCGTTTATTTACCTCGATTCGGAAGACCGTTTGGTAGCAACGACAGAAAAACCACTGGCAATGGTCGAAGAGTTCGCTTTGCTCGAAGTGGTCGCGGTAACTCCGGTTGGCGCTTTCCTGAATTGGGGGTTGCCGAAAGATTTGTTTGTTCCTTTCCGTGAGCAGCGCCAGCCAATGGAAGTTGGCCGGAGATACCTGGTTTATGTGTATGTTGATACCAATACCAAACGTATTGCCGCATCTTCAAAAATCGAAAATTACCTTGACAACATTCCTGTCGATTATGATGTTGATGAGGAAGTTGACCTGATCATCGTGAATGAAACCGATTTGGGCTACAATGCGATTATCGACAACTGTCACCTCGGAATCATCTATAAAAATGAGGTTTTCCAGCCACTCAATCCGGGCGATAAAATTCAGGGATACATTAAAAAAATCAGGACTGACGGGAAAATTGATCTTTGTTTGGTAAAATCCGGTTACGAAAAAATCAGCGGATTCGCCGACCGGATCATTGCCGAACTAAAGAAACACGCAGGTTTTTTACCATTGACCGATAAAAGTTCTCCTGAAGAAATCTATAAGTTGTTCAAATTCAGCAAGAAGAATTTTAAAGCTGCAATTGGAACATTGTACAAAAGGAGAATGATTGCGTTGGAAGAAAATGGAATCAGGCTGCTGGTTTCAGAATAAATCGATCAGATAACTACTCAGCAGGTGACTTTAAGTCATCTGCTGAGTAAAGCAACAATCAAAATATTCAACACCCAATATTCAATAACCAATATCCAAATTCAAGACAAACCTGGAACTTTGAACTTGGAACTTTGAACTGATTTAATGAAAGTTTGCATTGCTGAAAAACCCAGTGTGGCCAAAGAACTGGCACAGATAATTGGCGCCAATGGCCGACGGGACGGCTATTTCGAAGGAAACGGATACCAGGTTACTTGGACATTCGGACATTTGTGTACCCTGAAAGAACCCAACGACTATACCAATCTCTGGAAATCATGGAGTTTGCACCATTTACCAATGATTCCGGCGAAATTTGGAATTAAAGTTATTGAAAACGACGGCGTAAAAAAGCAATTTTCGATTATCGAAAAGTTAATGTCAACCGCTGAAGAGGTGATAAACTGTGGTGATGCGGGCCAGGAGGGGGAACTGATTCAGCGATGGGTGATGTCGAAAGCAAAATGTACCGCTCCTGTTAAACGTTTGTGGATTTCGTCGCTGACAGAAGAAGCAATTAGGGAAGGTTTTAATCATTTACAGCCAGGAGAAAAGTTCGATAATCTATATGCTGCCGGAAGCGCCCGCGCTATTGGCGACTGGCTGCTTGGGATGAATGCCACGCGCTTATATACCCTGAAATACGGCCAGAACAAGCAGGTACTTTCTATCGGAAGGGTGCAAACACCTACACTTGCCCTGATTGTGAACCGCCAGAAGGAAATCGATGCTTTTAAGCCGGAACCGTATTTCGAAATCAAAACAATTTACCGCGAAACAACTTTTTCTGCTGCCTCCGGACGGTTTCAGAACCGGGATGATGCCGCGCAGGTGCTGGAAGAAATTAGCCATTTCGATCTGGAAATCGGCAAAATTGAAACAAAAAACAGCATTGAACAACCGTTGCGCCTCTTCGATCTTACTTCGCTTCAGGTGGATTGCAACCGGAAATACGGAATGAGCGCCGAAGAGACACTGCGAACAATTCAATCACTCTACGAAAAAAAGCTGACTACTTATCCGCGTGTCGATACCACTTACCTTTCCGAAGACATTTACCCCAAGGTTCCGGGCATTCTGAAGCAGTTAAAAGGCTACGAAACATTGACTGCCCCGCTGCTTGACGGAAAACCGATCCGCAAAACGAACAAGGTTTTCGACGATAAAAAGATTACCGATCACCATGCCATTATTCCAACAGGGCAAACGCGCCTCGACCTGAACAAAGAGGAGACGCAGGTGTTCGACATGGTTACAAAACGGTTTATTTCAGTATTTTATCCTGATTGTAAGGTTTCCAATACCACTGTTGAAGCCAAAGTTGGACCGCATGATTTTAAGGCAACAGGAAAACAGATTCTTTATCCCGGATGGCGAACAGTTTATATGAACGAGAAGAATCCGGTGCAGAGCGATGAAAACATACTGCCGATTTTTGTTTCGGGCGAGCACGGGCCGCACGAACCCGGTCTGCTCGAAAAAGCGACACAACCGCCTAAATATCTGACAGAAGCAACTTTACTCCGAGCTATGGAAACCGCCGGTAAAAGTGTTGACGACGAAGAATTGCGCGAACTGATGAAAGAAAACGGCATAGGTCGTCCTTCCACCCGCGCCAATATTATCGAAACGCTTTTCAGGAGAAAATATGTGAGGAAAGACGGCAAGCGGTTGGTTGCCACCCAAACCGGAATCGACCTGATTGACAGCATTGAGAACGAATTGCTGAAATCGGCTGAACTAACTGGTCAGTGGGAGAAAAAGTTGAGGCTGATTGAGTCCGGACAATACGACGTGGCCAGTTTTATGGACGAAATGAAACAAATGGTTGCAGAGGTGGTCGATCAGGTGAAACACTCGCCGCGAAAAGTATTTGCTCTTGCTCCTGAAGAACCAGTCGTTCCGGCGAAAAAGGAAAAAGCTGAGCCTGCCGAACCACAGGAAACAACTTGTCCGGCCTGCAAAAAAGGAACGCTCAAAAAAGGTAAAAATGCCTGGGGTTGTTCGGCCTGGAAAGACGGATGCAGGTTTATAATTTCGTTCGAATTTATGGGTAAGAAACTCACTGATGCGCAAATTAGAAGGTTGGCAGAAAAAGGAAAAACCACGCTGATTAAAGGTTTCAAGCAGGATGACGATTCGGTTGATGGCTTTCTGGAGCTGACAGAAGATTTCAAAATCGCATTTGCAGAGGCTGAACCCGAAAAGCTGATTTGTCCTTCGTGCAAAATTGGAGAGATCGTGAAAGGAAATACAGCCTGGGGATGTTCGAATTTCAGGGGCGGCTGTAAACTCCGTATCCCGTTTGAAATTCAGGGTAAAAAACTGACAGAAGGCCACGTGAGTCAACTCGTTTTAAAGGGGCAGACACGGCCATTCATGGGTACCGATGGAACCAATAAAATTTCCGGAATTTTCAGGTTCGATTCTAACTATCAAGTTCAATTTCAGGAAAAATTGTAAAAAATTGTTACCGTCAGAAAAATTACCATATAACTTCTTGCTACTTTTCTGCAGATATCCCCATAATTAGGGATTCCTAAACTCCAAAATCTGATTACTTTTGTCGCATGATGAAGTTGAACGTTCAACATACGACTAAAAAAGCGATCGCTTATCTGATCCTTGGACTGATGGGATTGCTCATCATTAACAAGGCTGTCTTTTTGCACAGTCATGTTTTGGCCAACGGAGCCGTCATCAGCCATGCGCATCCACACCAGTCAACCGACGATTCGAAGCCTTTTCAGTCGCATCATCATACCAACGCAGCATTTTTCCTTTTCGATACTATTCAACTGCTTTTTAATTCAATCCCATTCGGGCTGATATTTTTTATTCCCAATTTCAGAACAAAAGTATTTATTTCAGGCTTTACCCAAATTGCTCCTGAATACTTTTCAAGTACCAGAAACCGCGCTCCTCCGGTAATTATTTTCAAATAGCATTTCCTGAAGTACAGTTCAAAAACCAAAAAAAAATCAGTTGGCAGGGAGTTCAGCATTCATTTTAAATGATAGAATGCAACTACTATGTCAATACATCAACTAACAACATGAACAAAATAATCGTCATGCTGGCAGGACTAATTCTGTCAGTTACTGCCATCAGCTTTGCCCAAAAACCAAAAACAGATGCCAATATTATTGGCCATGTTACCAACAATGGCGCTCATTTACCCTATGCTAATATCAGCCTGAAAGGCACAACCATCGGAACGCTAACCGATGAAACCGGTCACTTTCAACTGGTGAATTGTCCTCCGGGAACTTATTTGCTTGTAGCGAACAGTCTGGGTTATAAAACCCAGGAGAAACCTGTAATTGTTGAATTTGGCAAAACGGTTGAAGTTAAGTTCAGTCTCGAGGAAGATGCTTTTAATATTTCGGAAGTCATTGTTTCATCGAACCGGAGCGAACAAAAAAGAACAGACGCTCCGATGATTGTCAACACCATTTCTCCCAAGCTTTTCAATACTACACAATCGGCCACATTGGGCGACGGGCTTAACTTTTGCCCCGGTCTGCGGCTCGAAAACAATTGCCAGGGCTGCGGTTTTACACAGGTGCGGATGAATGGGATGGAAGGTCCGTATTCTCAAATCCTGATCAACAGCCGTCCTATTTTCAGCGGGCTGGCTGGAGTTTACGGACTGGAACTGATTCCGTCGAACATGATTGAACGTGTGGAAGTGGTTCGCGGTGGTGGTTCTGCTCTTTTTGGCGGGAATGCAATTGCCGGAACCATCAACATTATACTGAAAGATCCGGTAAATAATTCGTACGAAATTGGCGCCAATAGCGGATTGACTGGTGTTGGTCTAAACAATTCAGGAGGTTCGGCAGCCGATTATTCAGTCAATTTTAATACTTCAATCGTTTCTGATGATCGCAAGACGGGTGTTGCAGTGTACGGTTTTTCGCGCGAACGAAAAATGTTTGATGCCAACAATGATGGATTTTCAGAAATTTCACCAATGAAAAACCTCACCATCGGAACCCGTTTCTTTCACCGGTTCGGGCATCGCAGCAGAGCCACAGTTGATTTTTTCAACATTAAAGAAGAACGCGATGGTGGCAACAAACACGACTATCCGCTCCACGAGCGCGATGTGGCGGAAGCTGTAGAGCACGACATTAAAACAGTGGCCTTTACTTACGATCAATTCTTCCGCGAATACGATATGCTTTCTGTTTTTGCTTCATGCCAATTCCTGAACCGCGATTCGTATTACGGCGCCAACCATTCGCTAAGCGATTATGGAAATTCAAAAGATAAAACCTACAATATGGGTGTGCAGTACAAAGCAATGTTTGGAAACTCAAGCCTGATCGCTGGAATTGAAAATACCGGTGGCTTTCTGACCGACAAAAAAATGGGTTATCCGGATTATGAAAATGCTGAAATAATTGATGGCAAAATCGTATCTATTCCGCATACTGAAAACACGCTTGTTGCCGATCAGTCAACGGTTACAACCGGAATGTTTGCGCAGTACGAACTTAAATTCAATAAAACAAAACTGACTGCCGGAGGGCGGTTTGATGTGTATAAGATTGAAGATTTTGCCAAGAGTTCGAATAAAAAAACAGGCAATGTGTTTAGCCCTCGTCTTAGTTTGATGCAGGAACTGAGCCGGTCGCTTCAGACGAGGGCAAGTTATTCGCAGGGATACCGGGCACCGCAGATTTTTGATGAAGACTTGCACATCGAGACTTCCGGTTCGCGTCAGGTGATCAATGTAAACGATCCGAACCTGAAACAGGAAACAAGTCACAGCGTTATGGGGTCGCTCGATTATAACGAGCTGATTGGCAATGTATATACTTCTTTTTTGCTTGAAGGTTTTTATACCCGGCTCGACCACCCGTTTGTAAACGAAATTGGTACTCCCGACGAAAATGGAACCGTTTTATATACCCGCAAAAATGCCGAAGACGGAGCGGTTGTTCAGGGTGTCAACATTGAACTGAAGTTAAAGCCCTTTGCAGATTTCTCAATGACTTCAGGATTTACCATCCAAACTTCGAAATACGATAATCCACAAGAATTCAGCGAACGGCGCTTTTTCAGGACTCCTGACAATTACGGATTCTTTGCTCTGGACTGGGACTTCCTGAAGGATTTCTGTTTGTCGGCCACCGGAAACTATACCGGCAAAATGCTGGTTCCGTATTTTGGCCCGCTGGCCGATCCGGATTTGGGCGAATTGCACCGCACTGATCCTTTTTTCGACTGGGGAACAAAGCTTAGTTATACAGTGAAACTGAATGGAGCAAAACTTCAGTTTATGGCTGGAATAAAGAACATTTTCAATGCGTATCAGAACGATTTTGATAGCGGAATCGACCGTGACCCGGCCTACATGTATGGCCCGACACAACCCAGAACGATTTATTTCGGGATAAAAATCGGGAATATGTTATAAAAAATTATTGCACCACTACAAACTCGTAAGTTCCGGCAGCAAGATTGGTCAAATAACCAGTATTGCTTGATTTTGGCTGTGTATAAACAACCTTTCCGTTTTGGTTCACTTCTATTCCTGAAAGTTGTAAGCTTGCCGAACTGTTTGCCGGAATTACAACCTGATAAACAACTGTGTTTCCATCGCGTTTCCATGACGATCGAATCTCGCCAAAAGGTCCGGCATGACTGGTTTGGAAAGAATCCAATCCTTTTACGAAATTGGGTTTAAGCAGCACATTTTTAAATCCGGACTGGGTTTCATCGGGTTTTATTCCGCCCAGCGCTTTGTAATACCATGCCCCGATTTCGCCAAACATGATATGGTTCATCGAAAGATCCTGTGTTCCTTCAGTTTTCCAGTTTTCGTACAAGGTGGTTGCCCCTTTTGAAATCCAGTATCCCCACGACGGAAATGTTTCCTGCGAAGCCACTTCCCAAGCCAGATCTGCATATCCGTTTTCACTCAGTGCATTCAAAATGGTTTTCGATCCCAGCAGGCCAACATCAACGTGTTTATTATCGGCAATTACCCGGTTGGCTAAGTTTTCAGCTACCTTGGTCTTCATGTTTTCAGGAACAATTCCCCAGAATAGCGGAGCGCTCAGTTCTGTTTGTAAACCGGTTGCGTATATTCCTGTCTCGGGATTCAGGTATTTGGAGTTAATCGCTGCTGCAATTTTTGTTGCCAACGCCGAATATTTCAGGTAATCGGCCTCATGCTTCAATAATTTTGCTGCTTTTGCCAGAATATCAGCATCCACAAAGTAATAAATGGAAGAAGTAAGTTCTTTTGCTGCTTTCGATTTGACAGGCACCCAATCGCCCAATCCCCAATCGGTAAGGCCTTCCGGACTAATTTCAGTAATGTGGTCAACATACAGTTTGATGTTTTCGTAGCAATCGGTCAGCAATTTCGAATCGCCGTAAAACAGGTAAATATTCCATGGAATTATGGCAATGGTGCTGGTCCAGTCGGGACCGTTTGCCCAGGTGTAGCCCCAGCCTCCTGTCGGAATAATTGCAGGTAAAACTCCGTTGGGCAGTTGTTCGTCCCGGTGATCGGCCAGCCATTTTTCGTACACTGTAATTCCATCGAAATT
Source organism: Bacteroidota bacterium (assembly GCA_030691295.1). Classification (GTDB taxonomy): domain Bacteria; phylum Bacteroidota; class Bacteroidia; order Bacteroidales; family Prolixibacteraceae; genus Aquipluma. Next base: position 1,857 of record JAUYEQ010000018.1, on the reverse strand, counting down.
GTACAGCCCTGTTTCAATTGCAATGTGCGCATCGCCTGTCCAGCCGTTCTTTTCTCGTTGCGGGCAATCGGTTGGGTAACCAAAAAGATTTGCCAGATACGAACTGTTTGTTGCAGCCCAAAGTTTGTTCAAAGTAGTGTTCGAGCTGCTCAATTTTCCAATCGGCGGAACATCGCTGTGCATGAAAATTCCGGTCAGGTTCTGGATTTCAACCGGGCGATCGCTGGTAACCTCAATGTACTGAAAACCTTTGTAGTTGAAATGTGGCCAGAACGTTTCCACGCCTTCGCCACTCAAGGTATAAATATCGGTTTGGAATGGATCTTTATCATCAGTAGGACGGTAATGCACATCAATGTTTGACATATTCACATTTCCGTCTTTGAAAATCATTTCTGAATGCTTCAGACGAATGACTGTTCCACGCTCACCTTTCACGCTGATGCGGGTGATTCCGGCAATGTTGCGTCCCAAATTATAAACCGACTTCAGTTCAGTCATTTTATTTACGCTTGCCGGATTAATCTCTTCCACGAAGCGAATCGGGTGCAGTTGCTGTGCAACTATGTTTTGCGAAGGAGCATTCACCGGAATAACGTTTTCCCATTTCGAATCGTCGAATCCTGCCTTGTCCCAACCGGGCTGACTGAGCCGCGCATCGTGGTGTTCTGCGGTATAAATACTATTGAAAATGATCGGGCTTAGCGAAGTTTTCCAGTCGGTTCCCGAAGTAATAACTTCTTCGCGGCCATCCTGGTAAGTGATTCGGAGATCGAGACAAAATTTAGGACGGTCGCGCCACGGAGCTTCGTGAAAATACCAAACAGCTGTTGACTGGTGGTTGTACCAGCCATTTCCGAGCAGAACGCCCAGCGCCACCTCTTTTACATCGACCAGCGAAGTCACATTGTAAGTCACATATAAGGTACGGCGATCGAAACGGGTGTAAGTCGGGTCGAGGCGGTGATTGCCCACTCGCTGGCCATTGATCGAAAGTTCGTACAAACCGGCGGCGGCCATATAAATACGGGCACTTTTTACTTTTCCTGAAGGCTGAAACTGTTTGCGAAAATAGGGAGCCGGTTTAAGGGTAATGTCTTTCGAATCCGAAATCCATTCGCCTTTCCAGTTGCTGATCTGCATCATCCCTGTTTCGAAACTGGCTATTTTCGCCAGCGAACTTTGCTTGTCGTTTTGATCCCAGATTCGCACTGTCCAGTAATATTTTGTAAACGGTTGAAGTGGTTTTCCGAGGTAGTTTTCCAATATTCCGGTACTTGTTATTTTGCGGCTGTCCCACATGTCGCCTTTTCCTTTTGAAACTTTTGCAGAATCAGTTCCTGCTATAATTTGATAAGCTGTTTGCATTGCACCCTGCCTGATGTCATTCATTTGCCATTTCAGTCGGGGCGAAGCAGCATCAATTCCGATCGGATTGACCAAGTGTTCGCATTGAAGATTAACTGGTTGTATTTTTTGTGCCTGGGTTTGAATCGCAATCAGCACTAACAACAGAAGACCAAAGAGTCTGGTTGGTTTCATGAAAAGTTGGTTTTAATGGTTCAGTTTGTAAACTTAGTTTGTTTTTCCAAAAATAAAAACATCAATTATTGTTTAACTTTAACGCTTAATTTTATCAAACGTCCAAATAAAAAAAACAAATGGCACATACAGAAATCGAAAAATTATTGGCAAACATCGAAGAACTTGTCCCGGTTTACATGGCTATTCCCGAAGATTACGCCAAATCAAAAGGAGTTGCATCGGTTTGTATTATTACCGAAGACGGTAGTATTTACGGAAAAGTATTTGGAACCGACCAGCTTCGGGGCCGCGATTCGTTTAAAATCGCCTGGA
>JAUYEQ010000016.1 GCA_030691295.1 Bacteroidota bacterium | reverse complement strand
AAATCCATCTCCATCAAAATCGGATGAACGATTTTCTGTTACTTCAAATGCCTTTAAATATTCAGCAGGATATTGTTTAAATAGATGTGCAGGTCCAAAAGAGGTTCCATCGCTTACTAGCCAAGAATAGTACAAATAATTGCCATTTTGGTCAACAAGTATTATGTCATCCTTGTTATCACCATTCAAATCCGTCACTACGATATCTTCTAAATCATATCCAGAGTTAGTGGTCATCTGATAACTAAATGCAAAACCACTAAATGAATTGTTACCTAGATAAAGCTTTGTCGTTCTTCTTGTTGGTTTATCTAATGTTAAAATATCTTTGTATCCATCTCCATTAAAATCTCCAGAATACAAATATGAATTGGTTGAAAGGTCTGCTTGCGTATGGAGATAAGTTTCTGCACCTAAAGAGATATTCCCTGGTTGTTGGTAGGAAAAAACAGTTGAATTTAATAGGCTGCCACCGGTGCCATACTCTATAACTTCATTTAATACGCTTTGTCCATAGTACATACTTGAAAGATAATTGTATTTCAACTCGTACGTTTTCACCACATTGCTATAGTAAGCCACTGTAACCTTATCGAGTAACAAGTGCTGTTCAATTTTCTTGCCTTTCAGGTACGAGGTAGTTACATCTGTCCGCTCCTTGTAATAAAAGGTTACCTTGTTTGGGCCATATGCAATTTCGGCTGGGTAAACCATGCTGTTGTCTTTGATGTACGAATAGCTGATTAGGTTGCCATACAAGTCGGATGTTTCAGTAACGTACCAGTTAATTACTTCAGTAAACCCGTCAATGCGCTGGCGCCCGTCGTCGTCGAACCCGTAGAAGTTTTTCAGGCCCGATTTGGTCTGGGCATAGAATTTTTCGGGGCCATTACCACTAAAGTATTGCGATTGTACACGGGTAAACCCATCAATCTCGGTTTGGTAAGTAGCCAGATTGCCTCCATATGTGCCAGAGGAAGGAGAAAGTACCAGTCGTTGCCCGTCGAGGGCAAACCGGTCATTGGTCGTAAGGTCAACCCCGGTAGCTACTCCATCATTGTAAATGGTTTTCCCACAGCGGCCAATGGAAGATATGCCCCCGATTTGCCATCCGTAACCAGCTACACCCGAGCCGCCGTTGCTTGAATAAACCAGCGAAAGGGATGGGGCCAACCCGTTTACACCTGGCAACACATCAATTGGGATGGTGTATGAGGCCCCGCCCGCAGGGTTTACATCAAATGCCCCCGAAGTGGCTCCTACCAAATAGGAGGAGGTATTAAGTGAACGGTTAGCTGGGTCGACAAATGAATAATAGGGCATACTCCCGTTTACCACGGGGTTTACAATTTCGGCAACAAGAGTGCCTCCATTGGGAGTGTAGGAATAGCCGGCCAACAGAGAAATACTGTTGCGTGCCTGGTGCGTTTGCGTATTACTTTCGGGTACTGAAAAACTAAGGTCGAATTCCTGCCCCAAGGCGGTTCTTACCCCTATTGCAATTAGCAAAATAGGGACTATATATTTCAAATTCATCTGTTTAATTTTTTTTAATCCTTAATGATTTTCCATTCGGATGTTAGCTCTCCGATTCCGATTCTCAGGATATACATTCCCGCTGGTTGATAGCTCAGATCTATTTCTGTGAACACGTCGTTTACCGTCAGATCTTTGACCAATGCCCCTTGCACTGAAAAAACTTTGATTGTTGCTGATGCTTCTTCTGTAAAAGGTATCTCAACTTTGAGAAGACCTTTGGTCGGGTTTGGATAAATCTTTACTGGTCGGTTGCCAATTAAATCCTCGAAGGTTTTTTGCTTGTTGGGCAGTGTGTCTTTATTCGCGATGCTTGCACTTTTCAGTGGGATAATCCGGCTGAGCCGGTTTCCGGAAGCATCGTAAGTAAACGAGTAGGTGGTCTGTGCATTTCCTGCCAGACTTGCCAGCAACAGCAAAAGCGATACTATTGAAAAGTATGTAAACTGTTTCATATTACTTCCCTTCCAATTTAGCAACCCGTGCTTTTAATGATTCCAGTTCAGCCTGTTGTTCCTGATAGGCCTTAACAAGGATAGGGATGAGTTCGATGTATTTAATGCCCAGCGTTCCCGCCTTGTCTTGTGTCACCAGTTCCGGGAATATTTGTTGCATATCCTGGGCAATAAACCCCATTTGGTCAACTTTGGCTTTTTCGGTCATAATGCTATCCGATTTTGCATCACCTTTGTATTGTGGCAACATCTTGTATTTCACAGGCTTTAAGAGCATGAGTTTACTCCCTGTATTTTCAATGTCCCTGATGTCTGATTTCAGTTTTTTGTCAGAATAATAGGTGGTCGAATAATAAAAATAGGCATCATAAGCATATAGTTCACTCCAATAAGAGCTGGAAGTTCCAAGCATGGAATAGCCGGAAGTGGAATACAATTGGCCATACTGAAATAACAAATTGTCTCCAGAATCATCGACGATACGAAGGTTGCCCGATACATCGAGCCGGTACGCAGGGCTGGTATTGTTTATCCCTACATACCCGGTACTGGCTACCTTAATCTGTGCAAATGCACCAAATGAGCATGTTAATATGCCCAACACGAAAATAATAAAGAACTTTTTCATACTTTTGAAGTGTTTTTGGGGTCTTAGACCCGGTTAATAAATAATTATTTGTTTTAATTGCCCCGTTCTGCCTGGTACGCAGAACGGGGTTTTTAGCTTCCCCTAACCCCTCCATAAGAGGGGAATATGAACGCTTCGATTGTTATTTCTGTTATTCAATGAACTTATCCATATAGTCCGAGAGTACTCTCCCTTTTGTTCCTATCAATCCCGCCAGTTTCAAAAACCTCGTCAGGATTGGTTAAAATCCATACCTTTGGTTTCCACGCATCGTGGTCAACCCTTCCGCACACTGTGGAAGCCTTGACAACACGTCGTGGAAGCGCTTTCCACGCATCGTGGAAGCCTTGATCAGACGCCGTGGAAAGCAAGGACTGCTTGCCGGATGTTTAGGAAGGGGCAACAGGCTTGTTCCTATCACGGTTAGCGAGGCTTGCAAGGCTCCCTTGCGGATTTCCGGCGTTTTGTAGATGGCCGCCCTTACTTACCGTAGTTTATTTCGGAATAGACGAAAAGGATACCCATTGAATCGGCTGTTGTTAAACATTGATTATGGATAATATTTTTATCAACATATATTTTTTACCATTCGACAGTCAAATTGGATAGTTCGCATTAAAAACACGACCATTCGTGAAATAAATAGAAAATGAAAAACATTCATTTTCTATTTATTTCACATTTGTTAAGTAGTATGATTTGGTAAATTGAAGGATTTGTTTAAACACGCAGTTTGGATAGCCCTGGATTTTTATCCCGAAACCTGCACCTCAAAACCAATTGCACGAACCCTTTCTGCAATTTTCTCCAAATCATCTAATTTTACTTTTTCGAGACCGGTAGCCGGCGTATCGCGTTCGATGGTGTAAATCATAACCTGCGACGGTTTTATTTCGGCAATGAGTTTCATCCATGCTTCGACCTCCGTTTCGGTGGTATTGTCGATTATTTCGTTTTTAAAATTTCCCTTCAGGAACAACGTTTGAATAATTACTATTCCATTGAATGATTTCAGGTTTTCAACTACTTCTTCCAACCTGAAATTGGACGCCGGACAATCAATTCTCCGGATGGTTTCCTCGAAAGCGGAGTCCAGTTTCTGAATATTGTCCTCTACTTTTAGCAAAGCCCTTACCACACCGGGTTTGTGCAACATGGTGGCGTTCGATAAAACTGCAATTCGTGCTTTGGGCGTGAGCTGGTTCCGAAGTTCTATTGTATCGTCAATAATACCTTCAAATTCAGGATGTAAGGTTGGCTCACCATTTCCGGCAAAAGTAATTACATCGGGGTGTTCATTGTTCAGGATCATGTCCCGAAGCTTTTCTTCCATCTTTTGTTTTACCAATTCGCGCGGTGGCAAAACTGCTTTTTTCTCACGCTTTCGGGGCGTCCATCCGCATTCGCAGTAAATGCAATCGAACGAACAAACTTTGGTGTCGGTGGGCAAAAGGTTTACTCCGAGAGAAACTCCCAATCGCCGGCTTTTTACCGGCCCGAATATGATTTGATCAAAAAGAAATGTTGACATTATAATTAAGAGTTCCAAGTTTCATGTTTCAAGTTTGCAGTGAATTAGCTTAAAGGAGATACAATAATATCTTCAAGTTCAAAACTGACAATTTATAATATTTTTTTCAGACGGCTGTTAGATGTGAATTGTAAATTAACCAAATCTGCACCGGAAAGTAAATAAATTCCAGATTGACTTTCCATTGAAAATCCTCCGTAAGTTTGCAAGGTTGAGGTTGTTTTGTTCATTATTTCAGGAATTTTCATCTCCGGAAATTGAAGCTGAACAAGTTTACCCAAATCGATCAGTTCGTAAATCGAAAATTTAGTTGTCGCTGCTAAAGACTTCATTATTATAGATTCGAATGGCTGGTCGGGTTCGGAGTTAGCTGCTTTTGTCTTTATAAATGTGCAACTTGCCATTAAAATTCCATTGAGAAAAGTCAGCTGTGCAATTTCCCTTAAATCGCCTTTTGTGTCGATGTATTTTATTGCGGATCCATCTTCTCCGGCCACTAATATTCCATTTTTCAAATAAATTCCGTTGTCAGAAACAAGATAGTTGGCCGCAAATTTTCTCATTTTGTTTCCGTATTCAGTTGCTCTTTGGGCTTGAATTGGAGTTCCGATTCGTTCAGGCTGTTCATAATCTGAACGTGCATTCTTTCAAATTCACGCGGAAAGCTGGAGTAATAAATAAGTGAACGTATAAAAACCGAATCGGGCACCGAATATTTATTCAGTACCGAAAAATACAAATCGGTTTGCGTAATATTCTTAAGGTTCGCTGAAGTATCTGGTCCGATGGAGATTCCCTGAACAAGATAGACATCGATCATCATCTTCACAAATTTATCTTTGGGGATGAGTTTGTCAGGTTTTGGAACCGTGGTATTGTAACACGATGAAAGTCCTGACAAAATAGCTGCAAAAAGCAATATAACAATTAGTTGTTTCATTCTTTCAACCAGTTTTAGAATGCCAAAGGTAACCCGAAAAATTTACAAAAAATAATGTAACTGGGATAAAAGAAGATGCTCAGAGAACTCATTTCTTTTTGTTGAATAGTTGTTTGAATTTTAGCTTTACATTTGGTTTGTTTTTCATAACTTGCGCTGAAAACCAAAAAATCAATTGAGATGAAACGAGCCATCCCGATAAATCGGGACACAGGAGGATGATTATTGGCGAGTTCCATGTGGCAATTAAAAAAACAAATTAAAAACACATGAAACGAACATGCCGCGGAAATAATTTCAAAGGTGGCGGCACAAAAAGAGAATGAAAATTAATGTTTAAAGCTAAAGCGTTCTGGCATGAGAGTTCCATGAGAACGCCTAATAATCAATTAATTAATACCAATATTTTCTCATGAAAAAACTAATACTACTGCTTGCATTTCTTCCATTCTTTTGTTTTGCTCAAGAATACGTTGAAGTAGTAGAAATGCCTGGAAAAACAGCCGGTCAGCTATACAGCGCTGCAAGAGAATGGTTTGCCAGATCATTTATTTCTGAAAACAATCCATTGTTGATGGACGATCTGATTTCCGGTAAAATTATTGCGAAAGGATCGATTCAAATTTCAGATAGTACTAAATCTGTTGACTGGTATCCAAATTTTACAATTATACCTAAATTGAGCGATTTGAATTAAAAAAGATAAAAGATAGCTTGCTTATTAAATTGA
>JAUYEQ010000015.1 GCA_030691295.1 Bacteroidota bacterium | reverse complement strand
GAAGGGCAGTAACGATGAGGGTTTCAGCAGTTTTATCCACGTAAGTCACCAAGTCCGATTTTCCTTTATGGACAATATCTTCGGCTGTAAATTTCAGGCGTTCTTCAAAAATAAACCGGCCAACTTCGCGGGCCAGCCACTGCACTTGCGTGCAAAGTATTTCCAGATTCATAGTATTTGTTTAAATAATTTAGAGCAAATCACTCGCGAGTTCAGCCAAATAACTACGTTCACCTTTTATCAGGTTAACATGTGCAAAAATTTCATGATTTTTCATTTTCTCAGTCATATAGGCCAAACCGTTCGATTTCATATCGAGGTAAGGCGAGTCGATTTGCTGAAGGTCGCCTGTAAATATCAGCTTTGTACCTTCACCTGCCCTGGTAATAATTGTTTTTATTTCGTGCGGGGTGAGGTTTTGTGCTTCGTCGATAATGAAATATGAATTTGACAAACTTCGTCCCCTGATATATGCCAAAGGTGTGATAATCAATTTCTCTTCCTTTAAAAGTTCTTCAATCTTCTGGAATTCAGTGCTGCGCGTGTTGTAGTTGTGCTTGATAACCGAAAGGTTGTCGAAAAGCGGTTGCATATAGGGGCTTATTTTTTCCTGCGCATCACCCGGCAGGTAACCCAAATCGCGGTTGCTTAGGGCTACAATGGGACGGGCAAGTAAAATCTGTCCGAAGTTCTTGTGCTGCTCGAGGGCAGCGGCCAGCGCCAGCAATGTTTTACCTGTTCCGGCTTTTCCGGTAAGAGCAACCAATTTAATTTCAGGATTAAAAAGTGCATCGAGACTGAAGGTCTGCTCTGCATTTCGTGGCTTGATACCGTATGCTGTTTTTTTCTCCACCCGTACCATTTTTTTCAGTCCGCCATCATATCGGCCTAAAACACTGGCTTTTGACGATTTCATGATAAAATACTCGTTGATGTCGGGAGTTTTTGCCAGACCCATTAATTCAACCGGCATCGTATTTTCATGGTAAAACTTTTCAATAGAATTGTCGTCGAAATTTTCCAGTTCAGTAACTGACTTGTTAAGTAGCTGAATGTCTTTTACCTTGTCGTTGTAATAATCCTCGGCATGAATTTTCAAAGATTTGGCTTTCATCCGAAGGTTGATATCCTTGGTTACCAGAATACATGGCCGTGCCGGAAATTTTTGGCCAATGTGCATGGTAATCGCCAGAATCCGGTGATCGGGAATATCTTCAAGAAACGATTGTTTTATTTCTTCTGAAAAAGGCTTGCCTGTTTCGATGATCAGCTTCCCCTTGTCTGGCCCGAGTTTTATGCCACCGTTGAAAAGTTTGTCACCGATAATTTCATCCAGTTCGCGCACAAACTCACGAGCCTGAAAATTAATCGGGTCGTTTCCCCGCTTAAATTTGTCGAGTTCTTCCAAAACTGTAATCGGAATCACTATGTCATTATCCTGAAACTGATAAATGCATGTATGGTCGTGCAGAATCACATTGGTATCGAGCACGAAAATCTTTGTCTGTTTTTTAGTAGCCATCCCGCGTTGCTTTAAGGTTTCGATAAAAATAGAAAAAAACCGATGCATAGTATTTTTCACAGCACTTTAATTGTCAACTTTGCAAAAGTAATTTGTTAATAAGATTTGAAGGGATGAAGACCTACCAGGAAGTGCTTGATTATTTATACAGTCAATTGCCAATGTTTCAACGCACTGGCCCCGCCGCTTACAAAGACAACCTAGACAATACCATCCGCCTCGACGAGATGTTTGACTATCCACACCGGTCGTTCAGGAGTATTCATGTGGCCGGAACCAACGGGAAAGGTTCAGTTTCGCACATGTTAGCCTCTGTTTTGCAGGAAGCTGGCTACAGAACCGGACTTTATACCTCGCCGCATTTAAAGGATTTCAGGGAGCGAATCC
>JAUYEQ010000710.1 GCA_030691295.1 Bacteroidota bacterium | reverse complement strand
GTATCGCCTGGAAATATTGGTAGTAATAGTTGTCCCATGACCGCTAAGATAAGGATTATTACTTTACGGCAATTGTCCTGTTAGCCGTTGATAATCAAACATAGGTATTGGATGTCTGAGTTTAAGTTTTTCCGAGTTTCTAACCTTTCATCAATTGGAGAAAGGAAACGAAAGTTTAATGAAATATCTTACATACGGAGGAATGCCCTACCTTCCGAATATTGGACTTCAGAAAGATTTACCGTTTGAATATCTCAGAAATGTATACTCTACAATACTGCTTAAAGACGTTGTTGCAAGGGAAAATATTAGAAATATTAACTTTCTCGAGAATTTAGTGTATTATCTTTCAGACAATATCGGAAGCCTTTTTTCTGCCAGCAATATCAGCAAATTTCTAAAATCGCAGCGTATCGAAATTTCCCCTCAGCTCACACTTAATTACTTAAAAGCGCTTTCAAATGCCTATTTTGTCCATAAAGTTGTACGCTCAGAAATTGGCGGATTAAAAATTTTTGAGATTGGGGAAAAATACTATTTTGAAGATTTAGGCCTTAGAAATGCACTTAAGGGCTTCAATCAGAAAACGGATATTCACAAGCTTTTGGAAAATGCAGTCTATCTGCATCTTTTACAATGTGGATACCGCATTTATGTGGGAAAAATGGGTAATAAAGAAATCGATTTTGTAGCAGACAAAAATGGATTTAAAATTTATGTGCAGGTTTGCTTGCAAATTACTGATCAATCGGTTGCTGATCGGGAATTCGGGAATTTATTGATGATAAACGACAACTATCCGAAATATGTAGTTACGCTTAATGATTTGATTATTGGTAATGACTACCAAGGCATTAAGCAAATAAATTTGCTCGATTTCCTTTTGTCTGAACTGTAATTTCTATTTCTCCGCCGGAAATAAATCGCAACTTATTGGAAAATGATCGGAGTGATTAAGGCTCGAAACCTTAAAGTTATAGCTTGTAAAATTCGGGCTGTACAAAATGTAGTCGATACGAAAAGAAGGCAATTTGCCATTGTAAGTATTTGCAGTACCTTTTCCTGATTGGGTAAACGAATCTTCCAGATCGCCTTTTACAGTTCGGTAAGTGAACGAAACGGGGGTGTCGTTGAAATCGCCGCAAACAATCACCGGATAAGGACTTTCGTTGATAGATTGACGAAGTGTTGCCGCCTGTTCTGCCCTTTTAATCAGCGCATCTTTAAATTTCAAGCCTACAACCATCATCTTTTCTTTTGTTTTGGGCTGATTGCTAAAGTCGATTGAATCGATGACATTTATTTCAGCTTCTCTTAGCCGGTACGATTGTAAATGACAATTGTAAACCCTCACAGTATCACTTTCCATCAGTATATCAGTAAAAATGATCATGTTGCCAGAGTTCTTAAACCTGATTTCTTCCATGTTCAGGATCGGAAATCGGGTCATGGTAAGCAGTCCTCCGGCATAACTGTTGTGTGCAAGCTGCAGGTGGTTTACTTGCGGAAGCTTGGTGTTTTTGATATCGAAAATTTGTCGCTTGTTTAGCCTTACTTCCTGCAAACAAATGATATCCGCATTGTCCTGCCGCAAAAAGTTCAGGATATTGTCGGCATTTTCCTTGTTCGGAAATTCGGTACTCCCCATGAAATATTTCACATTGTAACTAGTCACCCTGACTCCTTTTTCGGCGGATTGTTTCCCGGAAAACTGAAGGTAATTGCCAATGTGATTAAAGCCTGCAAGTATTGTTAGTACTGAAAAAAGTGCGAATTTGGGTTTGATAACAATCCATAAGATAATGAAAACGATATTAACTACCAGAAGGTAAGGATAAGCCATTCCGAACAGAGCAGGAATCCAAAATTCCCCTGGACTGATAAATACAGACAACGAAGCGATACCAATTGCAAAAATTGCAACGATATTAAGAAGTAAAAGTGTATATACAAAAAAGTGTTTCAAATGGTTTGTGGTTTATGTTTCAACTTCACTTTCATTCGCCTGCAATTACCACAAATATATGCATTTATTGTATCGCATTTTGCCCGAACTTCCCATGTTATAAAAGCTTTGCCCGAATCATTCTGTCTTTTCCGTTAATATCCTTTTTTAGTTCAATTACAGAAAAACCTTTTTGCTGAAGCATTTCTCTGCATTCATTTCCAAAGGCTTCGTTGATTTCGAAATAAAGCTGACCCCGGTTTTTGAGATGCGAAAGGGCAAAGTCAGCTATTTGCCCATAAAACAGCAATGGATTTTCATCCGGAACAAACAGGGCAAGTTCAGGCTCAAATTCCAGCACGTTCTTTTCCATCAGGAGTTTTTCGGTTTCTCTGATGTATGGCGGATTGCTTACTATTACATCCAGTTTTGGGAATTTAAATTCAGGAGTTCTGTTCAAAATGTTGTATTTAAAAACAGTCACATCCGCTGAATTCAAAACAGCGTTTCCATGCGCAGTTTCGATGCATGTCGGAGAAATATCGCAGGCCAGAACCATCGATTCCGGAATGTTTTTCCGGAGCGAAACGGCGATGCATCCGGTTCCTGTTCCAATGTCGAGAATGCACGGTTTCGCAAGCTTGTTTTCCTGAATGATCCACTGAACGAGTTCTTCTGTTTCGGGGCGCGGAATCAAAACCCCCGGCACTGAATAGAACGGCAAGCCATAAAATTCTGTTTCACCCAGAATGTACTGAATGGGTTCGTGGTTTTTCAGGCGGACAATGATTTGACCAATTTCCTCAATCTCTTCAGCATTCAATTGTTCTTCTTTGGCCAATAAAAAGCGGGTGCGCGAATATCCCTTCAACTTTTCAAAAATCAGGAAAATAAGACTTTCAATTTCTTCTTGGGGGAAAATTCCTGCCAATTCTTTACGGATGGATGCGATACCTGCCTTCATTATTGTTATTTTTGGCAAAGTTAATTTTTTCATTGATGAGTACTCCTGAAATCTTTATGCAACGCTGCCTCGATCTGGCACTTCTTGGAATGGGTGATGTGGCACCTAATCCGATGGTAGGTTGCGTAATTGTGCACGATGGAAACATCATTGGCGAAGGGTATCATCAGAAATTCGGCCAGCCACATGCCGAGGTAAATGCAATACGTTCTGTCAAAAATCCGGAGCTGCTGACACAATCGACAATATACGTTTCGCTCGAACCTTGCGCGCATTTTGGAAAAACCCCGCCCTGCTCCGATCTGATTATTGAAAACCGGATTCCAGAAGTTGTAATTGGTACCATCGATCCGTTTGCCAAAGTTGCCGGAAAAGGAATTGAACGGATGAAAAATGCCGGAATCGCAGTTGAAGTTGGTATTCTGGAAAATGAATGTCGCGAAATGAACCGAAGGTTTTTTACTTTCCACGAAAAAAAACGACCCTATATTTTGCTGAAATGGGCGCAAACACTTGATGGATTTATCGACACCGACCGCACCGAAACACAACATCCGACATGGATCACCAATGCATTTGCCAAAAGGTTGGTACACAAGCAACGTTCCGAAGAATCGGCCATTCTAATTGGAACAAATACCGCAGAATTTGACAATCCGGCGCTCACAGTTAGAGATTGGACTGGCAATCAACCGGTCAGGATGGTGATTGACCGTCTTGGAAGACTTAATACGAACTTGCATATTTTTGATGGCAAAGCCCCAACCTGGGTTTTTACTTCATTAAGGAAACAGGAAACAGGTGACAACAAATTCATCACACTGGATTTCAATCAGGATATTCTCCCACAAATGCTTTCGGAACTGTATGAGCGAAATATACTTTCGATTGTTGTTGAAGGTGGAAGTATCCTGCTCAATAGTTTTCTTCAGGATGATTTATGGGACGAAGCTTTTGTGTACACTGGCAACCAGTTTTTCGGCAAAGGAGTTGAAGCTCCCCACATTTCAGGAGAAACAATAGGCTTTGAAAAGCTGGATGACTGCAAACTGCATGTGATAAGGAATAAATAATCTTCTGTTTTTACTTTGATACAGGTGCACTTCCTTTTTATAAGTATTTTAGCGAATACTTTATTTTATCAAACTGAAAACTTTTTCTACTTGTTTAATGTGTATTTTTAATGAAATTTAATTAAAAAAACCGAATAATCACATGGGCATTTTGTACGATATATGGAGCGCATTGCCAAGTCTGGTTACCATTCTTTATTTTCTGACAGTGGTTTTCATTGCTGTTCTGATAATTCTGGAGAACCGTAATCCGGTAAAAACCATTAGCTGGATCCTGGTTTTGGTATTGCTGCCTTTTATCGGTGTGGTGGGTTATTTGTTTTTCGGGCAGGAGTACCGCAAATCAAAAATGTTTTCGCGCAAAGGACTAAAGGATTTGGAAAAACTGCGAAAACTCACTTTGGAACAATTGGACAACCTTCCAAAAAATAACTTCAGGATCAGTGATCGGCTTTATTCGAAAAAACGTTTGATGAACCTGTTACTTTCCAATTCGAATGCCATTTTGACCAATAACAATGAAGTGAAGGTTTTGCACAACGGGCAGGAAACATTTCCTGAAATCTTCAGATGTATTGAGCAAGCCAAACACCATATTCATCTCGAATATTATATTGTGGAAAATGATACCATCGGGAATTATCTGCGCGAACTTCTGATTATAAAAGCGCGTGAAGGTGTAGAAGTTCGTTTCATATACGACGATGTTGGCAGTTGGCAACTCAAACGTAAATGGCTCCGGACAATGACGGATGCAGGGGTAAAAGTTGATTGTTTCATGAGGGTTCGTTTCCCAAATCTGACATCGAAGGTAAATTACCGCAACCACCGTAAAATTCTGGTAGTTGATGGCGAAACTGCTTTTGTTGGCGGACTGAATTTTGCCGACCGCTACCAGGATGGCGTTCCCGGAATTGGCCCCTGGC
>JAUYEQ010000708.1 GCA_030691295.1 Bacteroidota bacterium | reverse complement strand
TCGGGTATTTCAAGTGTTCGCACCAACAACGGCAGTATGAAGAATACCGGATTCGAGATTGAAGTAACCGGAAAAATCATTCAGAAAAAAGATTTCAAATGGCAGGTTAGCGGAAACGCTTCCTGGAATAAAAATACGGTTCTGAAACTTCCTTTCAACGGAAATGAAAATAACCGGCAAGGTGGTCAGCAGATTTACGATCCGGCAACAAAGAAAACTGTTTGGGTTGGCGGTTTGCAGGAAGGACAGGAATGGGGTAGCGTATATGGATTTGTAAGCGAAGGCATCATCCGAAACGCTGATGATTTAGCCAGCTACAACAAGGTTGACCTTGCTGCCGGACAGGTGTGGTACAATGGCAGTGCCGGGAAAAGGGTTGCCAGCCAAAAAATTATGACTGCAAAAGGCCTGAATTTCGCCAATGGTTGGATTCCAACCCAAATGGGCGATGTAATGTGGAAAGATATTGACCAGAACGACACCATCGATACCAGGGATATGGCTAAGCTTGGCCGCGAAATTCCGCGATTAACGGGAGGTTTTACTTCAACCTTAAGCTATAAGCGATTTACATTCGCAGCCCGTGTCGATTTTGGTATCGGACACATTCAACAGGATTTTATGCACTTGTGGGCGTTGAGTTGTGCTCAGGGAGAATTTGCCCCGACAACTGCCGTTTACGACACCTGGACAGTTGATAATCCAAACGCATCTCTTCCAAGATATCAGTGGGCCGATCAATTGAATACAAAAAACTACGACAGGCCGAGCAGCATGTTCTGGAAGAAATCGGATTACCTTTCATTCCGCGAAGTGTCATTAAGCTACAGCGTTCCTACGGAACTATTGAAAAAAGTTAAAATCGGCGGTCTGGTATTAACAGCTACGGGTCAAAATCTTGGATATTTAACCAACAAAATGCTGAATTTCCCAGAGCGTACCGGAAATCAAAATGGTGCATACATTATTCCAACACAATTGATCCTTGGTGCTGATATTACTTTTTAATTGAAAATTACAATATTCTAAATAAAGGATTATGAAAAATATAAAGTATTTAATATTGGCGGTAATAATTTCATTTACCGTCGCCTCGTGCGAGGATACACTTGATCTTGCTCCGATAGATTATTTTGGTGATGGTAACTTTTGGCAGAATGAATCACAGGTTTCCAATTTTATGGTGGGTATTCACAAGCAGCTCCGCGACAATCAGTTCATGTTTGTTCGGTTGGGAGAAAAGCGTTCAGGTATTTACAGCAATGTCGATCGCCAGAATACATCATTGAATGAATTGCAGATTATCGAACAGCGCATCGACGAAAATTCAGCAGGAGTTGGATCATGGGCCGGATTTTACGGTCCGATTTTACAGCTGAATCTTTTTATCCAAAAGACAGAAGCTGCAACATTCCTGACGGTCGATAAGAAGAACTATCTTTTAGGCCAGGCTTATGGATTGAGAGCTTTTTATTATTTCCATTTGCTACGCACTTATGGTGGTGTACCACTTCGTCTTGAACCCGAAGTATTGAATGGAAATACAGATCCGGTACTTTTGCGCAAAGCCAGAGCCACAGAAGCTGAAACTTTGGCAGCAATTAAGGCTGATCTTACCAAATCAGTAACTGCATTTGGCGCTTTACCAAGTCCGTCAGGCAAAAGCCAGTGGAGTCCGAAAGCTACGCTGATGCTGAAGGGCGAAGTTTATTTATGGTCGGCAAAAGTATATGGTGCAACCGCCGATTTAGCCGAAGCAAAATCAGCGTTGAATGCCATTACCGGAACTTCGCTGCAGACAACTTTTGCCAATGTATTCGCCTATAACCAAAAGGATAATTCGGAAATTATTTTGAATATCCGCTACCTGGTTGGTGAAGCCGAAATGGGTGGAATTGCTTCATACACGTATTCAACATTCAATTTCGACAACCTGCATTACAAAGATTCGCTGGCAAGTGGTCCGCTGCTCGTCGATCCTTTGGTGATTGCTGCTCCAAATTCACAGCAGATCATCCAGCGCTATGGTTATACTTTCGAGTTATTTAAATCATACAATGTAGCCGATAAAAGAAGAGATGTTACTTTCTATGATTATTACAAAGTAACCAAAACTCCTTATAAAGTTGATGTTAGAAATACCGCACTGGTTAAATTCCTCGGAACAATTAGCGCGAACAAACGCTATTTCACCAGCGATTGGCCAATTTACCGCGAAGCCGACAGAGTGCTGATGCTGGCCGAAATTGCCAATGCTGAAGGAGGCGATCCTTCCAGCTACATCAAGCAAATTCGAGATCGTGCATTTGCCCCGGGTGTCGATCCAACTCCTTTTGTCAATTCAACCAAAGACAAAAACGAACTGGCCATCTATACAGAACGAATGAAAGAGTTTGTTTATGAAGGTAAATCGTGGTACGATTTGAGAAGAATGAAAATCGGTTCCGATCCATTGGTTTTCAAAAGCACCAATCATAATTATGGCGTTTTGGACAAAACTACCAAAGCTCACATGATTTTATGGCCGATCGAAAAAGCGATTTGGACAAACGATCCTTTGGTAAATCAAACGCCAGGTTATGCAACTGCAAAACCAGCCAATTAAGTGATCTTTCGCGAGTTTAGTTTATATATTTGGTTAAAGGCCAATGAGTAAGGGTCTGGAAACAGGCTCTTACTTAATTTTTATTTTCAAATAGATTATATTTAGAAAGTCTGAATACGTTCTACTATTCGGTGCAGATTTCACCATGCAACTAAAACAATTCGCTATGACAATCCTGAATACTTTATTGCTTTTTTTACTTCTGCTTACTTCGCCACAGTGTAAAAAAGATGGCGCCATGGCTACCAATGCAGCCAGTGTAAATCCGGCAGAATTAAAACAAACCCACTTGCCGTTAAACGCCGGAGAAAATACCGGAGTTATGGAATTGCAATTCACTGTCACTCCTGAAAATGGGTCAATGATCTTGAATCAGATAGAAATTTCATTTTCTGATGACAGCAGGTTTTCAGGAGTAGTATCAGTTTCAGCACAATATGCCGAAGCGGTAAATGGTTCGGATACCAGTGTTTTATTTGGTACATCGAAAAATCCGGGTCAAAAAACAAGAATTACCGGAACCCGCGAATTGGATGCTGGCACTCATTTCCTGAAATTCGATATCGGGATGAATATCAACCCTGATTTGCTTACCCGTTTTCAGGTTGAAAAAGTAAAATTGTCGTTCAAAAATCATGATGCGATTGAAGTGGCTCCTGCCGAAAAATTCATTTTCCGACCTAAAATGGTGCTTCGGGCTGCCGGTCAGGACAAAACCGATACCTACCGCATTCCCGGATTAGTTACAACCAGCAAAGGCACCCTGATTGCCGTTTACGACAACCGTTACAACAACAGCAAAGACCTTCAGGAAGACATTGACATCGGCATGAGTCGCAGTACCGATGGCGGCCAGAACTGGCAACCCATGAAAGTAATTATGGACATGGGCGAATACGGTGGCCGTTCGCAACAACTGAACGGGATTGGCGATCCGTGTGTACTTTACGACCACAAGACCAATACCATCTGGGTGGCAGGGCTCTGGATGAGCGGTTCTGCTCCTGATAAAATGCTGTGGTGGGCTTCAAAAACCGGAATGTCGCCCGAAGAAACGGGTCAGTTTATCCTGACAAAAAGTACCGACGACGGTTTAACCTGGTCGCAACCGATTAATATTACCTCGCAGATTAAAGATCCGGCATGGCAGTTGCTTTTGCAAGGCCCCGGAAGCGGAATTACAATGACCGACGGAACATTGGTTTTCCCGGCACAGTTCAAAGCTGATCTGGGAACCAAATCTCTTGACGGCGGACAATTTACCTGCCACTCAACCATTGTGTACAGCAAAGACCAGGGAAATACATGGCAGATTGGAACCGGCGCTAAATCGAATACAACCGAGGCGCAGATCGTTGAACTGGCCGATGGAAGCCTGATGCTGAACATGCGCGACGACCGTAACCGCACCGACAAAGGCGAAACCAACGGCAGAGCAGTGGCAGTTACAACCGATTTGGGTAAAACATGGACTGCGCATAAATCTTCCAATTCGGCTCTTCAGGAACCAAATTGCAT
>JAUYEQ010000707.1 GCA_030691295.1 Bacteroidota bacterium | reverse complement strand
CAATCCGTATTACCCCGTGTTTCGAAACATTACCTGTTTCTGATTGCCGCTTTGGTTTGGACTTTCGCAGGGGGAATGTTGGTATTCAGAGGTTTTTACTTTAATGCAGCCGTTGCCGAAAACTGGACAGCGAAATTGATTTTCAGTCTTCTTTCCGGCTTATTATTTTACGCATTGTTATTCACCCGGATATCAAAGAAACACGTTTTGAGGATTCAAAATATGGATGCTCCAAATCCAATTGTATTTGCCTTTTTTAATTTGAAGAGTTACCTGATGATGTTTTCGATGATTGTACTTGGAATTTCGCTTCGTCTGTCAGGTGCTGTTTCTCCGGAATACCTTGCAATGATGTACGTTACAATGGGAATTCCACTGCTGTTATCGTCTTTCAGGTTTTATACTTCATTTTGTTCGGAGAACGCACGATAAATTACCTGTAAAAAAGCAAATCAAAAGATTCTAAAGCAGCGAACTTACCGTCAAGGTCAGTATCAGTCCCAATACCGAAATAATCGTTTCCATGACTGTCCATGACTGAAGCGTTTGTTTTTCGGTCATTCCGAAGTATTTACCTACCAGCCAGAAACCACTGTCGTTAACATGTGATAAAAGGGTTGCTCCTGATGCGATGGCAATTACAACAAGCGCGGTGTGCGTAGGCGTTAAACTAAAAACTTCCAAAACAGGAGCCATAATTCCTGCTGCTGTAATCATTGCAACGGTGGCTGAACCTTGCGTAACCCGAACAATTGCGGCCAGCACCCATGCAAGCAAAACTGGCGGCAACGATGAATCCGCAATTGATTCGGCCATCATTTTGCCAATACCGCTGTCAACCAATATCTGTTTCAGAACACCACCGGCTCCGGTAATCAAAATGATGATTCCGGCAGGTCCAAGCGCTTTGGTTGTCAGGTCGAGAATTTCCTTTTTGTTGAACCCTTTTTTAATTCCGAGAAAATAAATTGAAATTAAAGTGGCAAAAGTTAAGGCGACAAACGGATGCCCGATAAAGCCCAGAATATCAGGAATTATACCGGCTGAAACGAACTGTTTTTTAACCAAAACATCGGTGACAGTTGCAAGCAGAATCAGAAACAAAGGAATGGCAATAATACTGATAATCAAACCAAAAGATGGCAGGTCTTTTCGGGTTTCAGGATGAATTATGCCAATATTTTCGGGAGGATAAACAATTATTTTTTTACTGATGTAGCGACCAAAAACCGGTCCGGCTATAATCGCGATGGGCAAACCCAGAATAAACCCCCAAAGAATTACATAACCCAGTTCAGCATTGATGATTTCGGCAACAGCAACCGGCCCTGGAGTTGGCGGAATAAATGAATGGGTGACGGCAAGTCCTGCCAGCAAAGGAATTCCGTAGTACAAAACCGACTTTTTAGTGTCGCGCGAAAGAGCATAAACTATTGGAACAAGTATGATGAAACCGACATCCAGAAAAACCGGAATACCAACAAAAAATCCGGTCAGCACCATGGCAAAAGGAGCCCGTTTTTCACCAAACTTTTTCACGAGGTAACGGGCCATCGATTCTGCTCCTCCCGAACTTTCGAGCATTTGTCCAAAAATAGCGCCCAAACCTACCACAGTAGCCACAAAACCAAGGGTTCCACCCATCCCCTTCTGTATACTTTCAAGGATTCCGGCGAGCGGCATTCCGGTTGCCACACCAACAAACATGCTGGTTATCAGAAGTGCAATAAAGGCATTGAGTTTTAATTTCAGTACCAGAAAAAGCAAAAATGCAACTGCAAAAACAACGGTCAGCATCAGGTAGGTTGTGCTCATGGGCGAAAGTTTCAAGTTTAAGGTTCCAAGTTCCAAGTACGTTCCTCTACTGGACAGTATCAAGTAGATTCAGAACTTTCTTGTTTCTTATTTCTTATTCGATATTGGATATTGGAAATTTGTTTAATTTCCGACAAGTTACAATCAGCGGCAAACTGGTTTTATTCAGCGGTTCAGATTTAAAGTTTCCATAGAATTCGAATGATCCGAATCCTGCTTCTTCCAGCAATTCCTGAAGTTTATTTTGCCTGATTGCATACAATTTTACCGAATTGGCAATTTCCTGACCGGTTGATTTTACTATCAGTTTGGTATTGAAATCAATCAGATCAGCGCCTTCGCCAAACGTATAATTGCGCTCGAAGGAAATGTGTTCATTGTCAATTAAAGGAAGTGATTTGATTTGATCGTCAAGAATATACTGATAATTTAGAATCTGAATGGTGAGTTTGCCTTCAGGAGAAAGTAGTTTGTTTGCGCCTTTTGCAAATTTCAGGATATCGTCATCAGTTAGTAAATGAACGAGTGTATTTCCGAAGCAAATAATGGTGTTAAAAAATGATTCCGGATAATGTTCACCCATCAGGCGCATGTCCAATTGTTCGAAAACCGGGAACATGGTATCTTCCTCTTTTGTATTTTGGGCAATTTCAATCATTTCGGCATCGAAATCGAATGACCAGATTGGGAAACCGAAACGTGTTAATGCAAACGACAATTCACCGATGGCACAACCAACATCGAGCACTTTCGCCCCGTTGTATGGCAATACTTGTCGTAAAAAATTAATCTGCGCCGGATTAAATGGGAAAATTTGCTGGTAGTATTTCGAAATACTGGTGTAAAAATGTTCAAGCATAAAAATTTATTTGGGGTACTCAATTCTGACATGGTAAATGTTGACAAGTTTTTCGAGCAAGGTAACTTTCAGTATGGTGATTTCCCTGAGTGTCAGATCGGCATTGATCAATTGGTTCGATTGAATTTTTTGTTCGACCATCTTATCTATCACTTCACGAATATTGTCAACCGATTTTTCTTTCAGGCTGCGGGTTGCAGCTTCAATTCCATCGATCAGCATCAGAACGGCTGTTTCTTTGTTCTGCGGCAATGGCCCCGGATAGGTAAACATATTTCGATCTACATCTTCCTTCGGATTTTCTATTTGATACATTTTATAAAAATAGTCGGTTTGCGTAGTTCCGTGGTGTGTTTCGATAAATGATATCAGAATTTCGGGCAAACCATATTTACGTGCAAGCTTAACGCCGTTTGCAACATGGTCGATAATAATTGCTGAACTTTTCAAATGATCAATCTGGTCGTGCGGATTCATTCCAACTGCCTGGTTTTCGATAAAAAATTCAGGATCGAACGTTTTTCCAATATCGTGATAAAGCGCACCAGCCCTGACCAGAAATGGATTTCCCCCAATTTTGTGGATTACAGCCTCGGCCAGATTGGCAATTTGAATGGAGTGCTGGAAAGTACCGGGCGCCTCTTCGGCAAGCTTCCGAAGCAAAGGCTGGTTGGTATCTGAAAGTTCAATCAGCGTTACATCTGACACAAAACCGAAAATTTTTTCGAAAATATAGATCAGCGGATAAGAAATAAAAATAAAAATACTGCTGACTGCAAACCATTCAAGAGCTACCCAATTAATGGTATCCAGATTGCCTTCCTGAACCATGGCCATGGCAAGATAAACGATTGAATAGGTCAGAAATACCCACAATGCTGAAAATACAATGTGCGAACGTTTGTGCAATTTATTCAGGCTAAATACAGCAATTACTCCGGCAACCATCTGAAGAATAATGTATTCGTAACTGTTTGGTGCAAAAAAACCAATGAGCAGGGTTGTAATCATCAGTGAAAAAATGGCCGTTCTCGAATCAAAAAATATCCTGACAAGAATGGGCAATATGGCCATCGGAACCATATATATGTTTATAGCTTTTACATTAGAAGCAAATCCGGCCATAAAAACCATCAAAACAATCATCATGAAAATGAAGGTGAATTTTCGTTTGTGGTCGAAAATGTCGCGACGGTAAAAAAGCAAATAGAGAAACATCATCACGATGAAAATTGAAATGATAAGAAGACGGCCTGCGATTACCAGAAAATATTCGATGTTGTCGCCCCTTTT
>JAUYEQ010000704.1 GCA_030691295.1 Bacteroidota bacterium | reverse complement strand
TTCAATCACCTCAGGTTTGGGACCGATAAAAATGATCCCGTTTTCGTTACATTTCCGCGAGAATGCTGCATTCTCCGATAAAAATCCATATCCGGGATGAATGGCATCTGCCTGACATTTTTTTGCAACTTCAATTATCTTCGTTGCATTCAAATAACTTTCGGAAGAAGGGGAGGGGCCGATGTGATAGGCTTCATCTGCATAGCGCACATGCATCGAAGTTCGGTCGGCATCAGAAAAAACTGCAACTGTTGAAATACCCATTTCGCGGCAGGTACGCATGATTCTTACTGCAATTTCGCCACGGTTGGCAATCAGGATTTTATTGATTTTATTCATTTAATATTTTGTTATCCATAAGGATTATTTATTCAAAATTTAATTGACACGGAGTAAAAACCAAAAAACAGGCGAAATGTTTAATGTTTGCCAAATTGAGTTCTATTTTAATAAAAAAATATCGGTTAACATATCAAGTTGAAATGATTTATATATATATTTGCTCCTCGAAAATAATTACTTATGCTATTCCGCCTAACTATTTGCTGTTTGTTTTTGATGTTTAGTGCAACCAATCTTTTTGCACAGGTCACCGACAAATATAATCTTTCAACTGACACTGCTGTCAATCGGCTGGCAGGTGTTAAACGTGTTTATCATGCTACCCGAATTGAAAATCGCCCGAAAATTGACGGGAAATTAACTGAATTATGCTGGGAATCTGGTGTTTGGTCGGGCGGGTTTACCCAGCAAATACCCAATCAGGGAATGAAACCTTCACAGGAAACGCAAATAAAAATTTTGTACGACAATAACAATTTGTACGTTGGGTTCAAATGTTTTGATAAAGGCCCCGGAAATATCAGACCCATTTTAAGCAGAAGGGATGAGATGGCCGGTGATATTGCAGGCATAGCCATTGATTCATACAACGACAAGCAAACTGCTTATGAATTCAATGTAGCGGCTTCTGGTCAGAAAGTGGATTTGGTACACCTTGGCGCCTATAATTGGGATTTTAACTGGGATGCAGTTTGGGACGGAAAAGCCCAGGTTTACGATTCGGTCTGGACTTCTGAAATTCAGATACCTTTCAGTCAGCTTCGTTTTTCGCCCGGCGATGAACAGGTTTGGGGAATTCATGTTTGGCGTTGGATTGATCGTTTAAATGAAGAAAGCCAGTGGAAGCTGATTCCGATTGATGCTCCGGCCATGGTTTATTTGTTTGGTGAATTGCGTGGTATTAAAGGAATTAAACCAAAGGTCAATTATGAGTTTTTGCCTTATGTGAATTCAAGGTACAGCCCGAATACCGATCTTGAAAATAAAATGAACTATGGCGCTGGTCTAAATGGGAAAGTTGGATTGAATTCCGGATTTACGCTGGATTACGCCATCAATCCGGACTTTGGACAAATCGAGGCCGATCCGGCAGTTTTGAATTTGACTTCCTATGAAGTTTTTAACGAGGAAAAACGACCATTCTTTTTGGAGGGAAATACGATTCTTGACTTCTCAATAGGTAACGACATGCTTTTTTACAGCCGGAGAATTGGTCATGATCCAAGTTATTTTCCTGATTTGGAAGAAAATCAAACATTGAAAATTTCTGACAATATTCCTATAATCAGCGCCCTGAAATTGACGGGGAAAACAAAAGATGGACTTTCTGTTGGTGTTGTTCAGAGTTTGACCGCCAAAGAAAATGCAACGATATACAGTCCCGGATCAAAATCAAAAGTGGCTGTTGAACCGTTTACCAGTTTTATGGTTGGACGTGTCAAGCAGGATTTTGATAAAGGCAATACAGTTTTGGGCGGAATGGTCACATCAACCTTGCGCACAATTAATGAAGATCACCTGCAGTTTTTATCGAATTCAGCCTTGTCCGGCGGAGTTGACTTTCAGCACAACTGGAAAAAGCGAAAATATTTTGTCGATTTCAAAGGGTTTTTTAGCAACATAAATGGTGATACAACTGCGATACAACGATTACAACGCTCTACTGCACATTATTTTCAGCGTACTGATGCCGATCATTTGGAATATGATTCGGAAAGAACAAGCATGTCTGGCTGGGGTGGTTCACTTCAGGGCGGAAAACGAAGTGGAAAACTCAGGGTGGTTGGAACTTTAAACTGGAGGTCGCCCGGTGTCGATTTAAATGATGTGGGGTATTTGTATCAGGCTGATGTAATCAAAGAAATGGTGAATGTTACCTACAAAGTCAGCCAGCCGAAAGGAATTGTCAGGAGCTACTATGTTGAAGCCGAACAGGAACGTAACTGGAGTTATGGTGGTGAAACAACACTCGACCGCTTTAAACTCCATGGTTACACGCAATTTAAAAACTTATGGAGCGTGCACCTTAACCTGAAAGCGAATCTCAATTATTTTGATACACGTGAGCTTCGCGGAGGACCTAAATTGTTCAAAGATAATTGTTTGCAGGATTATGAGTTGTTTATTCAATCAAATCAGGTGAAAGACTTGTTTGTAGGTTTTGGCCCCCGTTTAAAATTCTTTTCTGATGATATTTCAAAAACCACCTATTTTACTGCATTGGTTCGGTGGCAATTGAGCGATCGGTTCAGTATTACTTCCAGAACTATTTTTGACAATACTGTTGATCATCATGAATACATCAGAAATACAAAATACATTGTGGGTACTATCGACCGCAATACAATTTCGTCCACACTCCGGTTTGAATACTTTATTTCGCCTGAAATTTCGCTCCAGTACTATGGAAATCCTTATGCCTCGACGGGTAAATTTGAGAATTTCAGGGAAGTGGCCGATGCAAGTAATAAATCGTTGGATTTACGTTATAACAATTTGCATAACCATCTTCTAGCTGATAATAAATACGAACTGAGGAAAAACGGAAACCTTTTGTATAAGATAATAAATCCTGATTTTAACTACCACGAATTCAGATCAAATATGGTGGGAAGATGGGAATTTCGGCCCGGTTCAACATTGTATCTGGTTTGGACCAATACCCGTTCTGAATACTCCGATCAGTTCAATCAATCAATCTTAAAAAGTTTCGGAAATATCTGGAAGGTTCAGTCGCAAAATGTGTTTATGGTCAAATTCAGTTATTGGTTTTCGTTATAAATTGCTTTCTTTTGCCTGAAATTTTGAATCTAAAGTTGTGACCATCTCTGATTATTTACCTGTTTACCGAAAAAATCTAACACTTGCCATTCCCGTAATTTTTGCACAGATTGGGCAGGTTACAGTTAATCTGGCTGATAATATGATGGTTGGCCATGTCGGGACAACCGAACTTGCTGCTGCATCGTTTGCTATCAATGTATTTCATATTGGAATGTTGTTTGGTTTGGGAATCACTTTGGGCATTATGCCTTTGGTGGGGCAATCATTCAACGCTCAAAATCCCGGTGGAGTGGGAGGCTGGCTTAAAAATGGCATTCTGGTTCATTTTATTGCTGCAATTTTGCTTTGTTTACTTATGTCATCGGTTGTCTTCTTTATGGGGCGAATGGGGCAAAGCGAAGATGTTGTGAAGGCGGCAATTCCGTATTTTTTGATTCAGGTAGCCTCGCTTTTGCCAATGCTGATTTTCTTTTCCATCAAGCAGTTTTTTGAAGGAGTCGGCAACACAAAAATTGCCATGATCATCACCATTATTGCCAATATTATAAATATATTCCTGAATTATGTCCTGATATTCGGTAAGTTGGGGTTTCCGGCCCTCGGACTGAATGGTGCCGGTTATGCCACTTTGATTGCACGAATAATTATGCCTGTCATTTTTCTTCTCATTATTCTGAAAAGGCCTTCGTTCAGGGTTTATCTTGAGTCGGCAAAAATAGCACGGGTTGAAATAGAAAAAATTAAGCGAATGTTGTCTGTTGGATTATCCATTGGAATGCAAATGATCATCGAATTTCTGGCCTTCGGTATCGGTGCAATTATGCTTGGATGGATTTCGAAAGAGGCACTTGCCGGGCATCAGGTTGCAATTGGGATGGCTGGAATGACCTACATGATTTCGTTTGGTCTGGCTTCAGGAACAACCATCAGGGTGAGTCATGCATTTGGCGACCGCGACCGGAAAGAATTAATACATGCTGTATTTGCATCGCTCCACATTGTAATCGCATTTATGTTGCTCATGGGAATTCTCTTTGTTGTTTTGCGCAATCAACTGCCACTGCTATTTACCAGCGATCCTGAAGTAATCAGGTTTGCAGCCGGATTGTTGATTGTTGGCGCTTTTTTTCAAATCTTCGATGGAGTTCAGGTTGTTTTATTGGGTGCATTGCGCGGAATGGCTGATGTCAGGATACCTATGTTCATGGCCTTTTTCTCATACATTGTTGTCAGTTTGCCCATCAGCTATCTGCTTGCTTTTGTATTTAATTTTGGGTATTCCGGAGTCTGGATCGGATTTGTATTTGGCCTTTCAACTGCAGCCGTCCTGTTTGGTTTCAGGCTGAAGCATCAAATACAGAAATTTGGAAGGTAGAGCCAATGATAATTTAATGACCACCAAATGACAATTGAATGACTTTTATGACATAGAGTATTAATACAGATATCCATAAAAAAGGTATAAAAAAAGCTGGCAATTGGATTAAAATCCCGATTGCCAGCTTTTTAATTTGTGTCTTTCCCCGATTTTATTTCACGTAGGGTGCAGCTTTTAAAAAGTCATAACTTTTCTGAACACTAACAATTGGTTCGAAATTGTATCTTTCAACTTCCACAAATGAATCTTTCAGTCCGTTTTTATAGGCTGTTTCATAAATCGGTTTGAAATCCATTTGTCCGCTTTCACCAATTTCTTTTTCGTCTTTAATGTGCAACACAGGGAAACGGTCAGGATATTTGGTCATGTAATCAACCGCCTTGTAACCGCCGCGCATCACCCAATACACATCCATTTCGAAGAATACTTTTTTTGGATCGGTATTGTTGATCATGTAATCGTACATGATTTCACCTTCAATTTTTTCGAATTCGCGTGCGTGGTTGTGAAACCCAAACTGAACTTTGGCTTTGGAAGTAATTTCACCTATTGAATTGTAGAAATCGCACCACATTTTTAATTCATCCAATGTTTTTGGGATTGGCATACTGGGTTTTACCATGAATTTACAACCCGCTTCGAGGTGATCTTCAAGGGCTTTTTTCCACCAATCCATTGCTTCTGTATGTTTGTCTTTGGTGTAATTCGGGCCACCAAGATGCGCGCTGGTCAATTTCATGCCAAGGCCTTTAACTGCTTTTTTAAATTCTGAAGGAGACATACCGTATATTTTTCCATCAGCATAATTGGCAGTTTCCAGTGTTGTAAATCCAATTTCAGAAACCAGTTTCATGGTTCCCAATGCATCAGCTTTCATGGCATCGCGCAACGAATAGAGCTGTAATCCAATGTTTTTCTTACCTTTTGCCTGAAGTACGGAAGCCTGAAGCATACTGGTTCCGACCAAACTTCCGGCAACCAATAAAGAACTGGTTTTAAGAAAATCTCTTCTGTTTGTCATTTTTTTTATGGTTTAAAATGGTTTATGTGTTTTGTGAAAAACTGATCAAAAATAGCGAAACGAATTAAACAGTAAACCTATTCTTAAAATTATATGACTGCTTTTCTGTTTTTGTTGATCGGTTATTTTGCCTTACTTACCTTATCAACCAGATAAATGATTGACTGGTGCGTTATTCCGCTGTTCTCGGTTAGCCCGATTTCGCAGGTACGACTGGTTGAGTAGCCAATTCTAACCGAATCGGGCAACTGACTTTTCAAATCGCGAAGTCCGTGGGCATTCAGTTCCGGATAAGAAAAGCCACGATCGCCCGCAAATCCGCAGCAATTGGTTTCCGGAACAACAACTTTGGTCGCGCACATTTCAGCCAATTGCACAAGCTGATCCTCCAATCCCATTTTTTTCATACTGCACACCGGAAATACAGTAATTGTTTCATTCAATGGCGTAATTTCAAGACTTGGAATCAGGTATTCCAATATAAATACAACTGGCTCATATAGTTTTAAACGCGGATCCATGTTTTCTTTCATCGTGTAAAGGCACGGGCTCATATCGCACACAATCGGGTAGGAGCCATAATTACTCGCAATCCAAAGTGAAGCTTCCAGATCTTTTGATTTATGTAGTCCGGCTTCTTTTAAACCTTTGCTGGAAAAGGCCATTCCGCAGCATAAATTGTTCATTTCCTCCGGAAAAATCACTTCATATCCGGCTTTCTCTATAAGCTGCTGCATTTTAGTGGTAAGCTGCACTTCCGAATCGTATCCTTTTGATGTTCCCATCGACCGGTTGATGCACGAAGGAAAATAAACAACCTTCTTCGGATTGTCGGATATTTCAGGATTTACCTTTATTTTTTTTGCGCCGGATGGCATTGAGGCTGTCCATAGCGGAATCCGGTTGCCCGATATTTTTCTCACTCCTCCTGAAATGTTTTTCATTAATCTGATTCCAAGTATCGTATGAAAAAAGTTAACCAGCGACAAGGCATTCCGCGCCGATGAGGTCACCAGTTCCATGTGATTGGCGATCCACATGGCTGTTTTTGCCTGTTTTTCCGTAATATTCTGAAAGCGCAACTCTTTCATCAGCTTGCCAGTGTCGATTTTTACCGGGCAACTGATTGCGCACAAACCATCGGTGGCGCAGGTTGCGTCGCCTGCATAGCTGAACTTGTTGACCAGCGCTGCCGCAGTGTGCGGTTCTTCTCCTGAAGCTTTCAGCCTGCTTATTTCGCGGTAAACAGCAATCCGCTGACGTGGCGAAAGCGTCAATTCCGCTGACACACATGATGGTTCGCAGAATCCACATTCAATGCATTTGTCCACTTTTTCGTTTGCCGGTGGGAGCGGTTTTAGATTTTTTAAGTGTGCTTTTGCATCACTGTTCAGGATTACGCCTGGATTTAAAAGGTTTTTGGGATCAAAGATGTGCTTGATCTGTTTCATCAGTTCAAAAGCCTCTGCTCCCCATTCAAACTCGACGAACGGCGCCATGTTCCGGCCGGTTCCATGCTCTGCTTTCAGCGATCCGTCGTATTTCAGAACGACCAGATTGACCACTTCCTGCATAAATATTTCGTAACGTGCGACTTCTTCGGAAGTGGTAAAATCCTGGGTAAATACAAAGTGAAGGTTTCCGTCGAGGGCATGACCGAAAATAACCGCTTCGCTGTAATTGTATTTTTTGAAAAGTGATTGCAGGTCGAGTGTTGCTTCTGCCAACCGGTGCAGCGGAAATGCCACGTCTTCGATAATGACGGTTGTTCCCGTTTTTCGCACCGCTCCAACCGATGGAAAGAGCCCTTTTCTGATTTTCCAGTATAGATTGTATTCAGCAGGAATGTCGGTAAAATGAACCGGAATTTCGACCGGAATTGATTTGATGCTATTTTTTATCCGGCTAATTTGCGTTTCGAGCGTTTCCTTATTTTCGGCGCGTGTTTCGACCAGTAAAGCGGTGGCTGTTTCACTCAATCCGGCAATCCATTCGGGTATTCCGGGCTCATTTTCAATTGAATGGAGTCCGGCGCGGTCGATGAGTTCGGCAGTCGAAACTGACGGTTCCAATTTCAGTAATGAAACTGCGTTGCATGCTTTTTCAATGGTTGGAAAAATAATCATCGCACTGGCCTTGAACGGAAGTTCTTCGACAGTCCGGTACGTTATTTCGGCAATAAACCCAAGCGTGCCTTCCGATCCGATCATCAGATGTTCAATGATATCAAAAGGATCGACGAAATCTACCAGCGCGTTCAGGCTGTATCCGGTGGTGTTTTTAATCTTGAATTTGTGTCGGATACGTTCAGTCAGAAGGGTGTTCGCCTTTACAGACTGACCCAATTCGGTTAATTCGCTGATTATTTCCGGGTGCTTTTTCTGAAATTCAATTTTGCTCTGCGAATCGCAGGTGTCGAGCACAGTTCCATCGAAGAAGATGATTTTCATTCCGGCTACCGTCTGGTAGGAATTATCGGCAGTTCCGCAGCACATTCCGCTGGCGTTGTTGGCCGCAATTCCGCCAATCATGGCCGAATTAATCGAAGCCGGATCGGGACCTATTTTGCGTTTGTATGGAGCAAGCAGGTTGTTTACTTTGCTTCCAATCAGGCCGGGTTGCAGACGGATTTTTTCTCCGTTCGAAAGAATTTCATATTTTTTCCAATGCTCACCGGCAATCACCAGCACCGAATCAGAAATAGCCTGCCCCGACAAACTGGTTCCGGCAGCCCTGAAGGTGACTGGAAGTTCAAGTTTGTTGGTTTCTTCCAGAATAAAAGATATTTCGTGTTCGTTTTTTGCTTTGATCACGAGTTTGGGAATCATCCGGTAGAAACTGGCATCGGTGCCAAAAGCGAATGTGTAAAGTGGATCGTGAAACATCCGCTTCGGATCTATCTTTTCGGATAAAAGTTGGTGTAATGTAAGGTAACTTCCTGTAATCATGATGTTAAGATTCAATAGGGCTTTTGCTTTTTATAATAGAATCATTGATACAAATATAGGAGAGTCAAGATTAAATCGAGTATAAAAGTCTTTAAAATTGTATGTTGTATTACCAATTGTTATTGCAAACAAATCTGTTTTTTTTCGAGGAATTAAAATAAAAAACCGAATCTCTTTTGATCAGAAATTCGGTTTTATGCAAAAAATCGGGGAGTATTATTTTTGTTTCTTTTCTGCTGTCAAAGTTTTAGGGCCTTCAGGAGAATCAACGGTACCTGATAATTTGTCTTTTTCTCTGATGAGTTCAACATTAATTGGACTGCCGTCAACATAAGTTGTAAAAGTTATCTTTTTATTTTCAATCTTCAGGTTGCTGGCCTGCAGCTCGCCGGCTTCCAGTTTTATTACACAAATTGTGATGCCTTCTTTTTCAGAAAAGATGATACTTCCTTTTTCATATCCGTAAGGCGCATCGCTTACCTGATAGACCCATTCTCCGATTAAAGGTTTATTTTTTTCTTCGGCCTGAAGCTGAAAGGATGAAAACGCAGAAACTACTATCAGAATAAGTAGGGTAAAGAAATGTTTTTTCATATCAAAAACGGATTAATGGTTAGTATTAAAGACTTTAATTAATTGAAGTCTAAATATACAATTGTTCTTTGATAGATTTCAGGAGAAAGTTGAATGTTTCATTTCTTTTTTTGACAAAGCTTTATTTACGTGAATAGCCGACATTGTGGGGTTTCTGGCTGTCATTGATAAGGCGGGTTCAGTTAATAATTCTTTGTGCTTGAAATTTCTTTTTTTCTCGGCAATTTCAAAATTTAATGATTCTGAACGATCCTTCAGTTTTATCATTAAGCTTGGAATAAATGCAACTGTAAATCCCATGGCCAATAAAACAATCATCAGGTTGTTAATGCTCATTATTTGGTTTAACGACAAAGCAAAAACGATAAAAAGGATATTAAAGCCCAGTATGTACATCGTAGCGCTTAAATGTGAATTCCCGAGTTTCAGCAATTTGTGATGGATGTGGTTCATATCCGGAGAAAATGGGGAGCGCTTTTCGGATAAACGGATGAAAAACACACGAATAGTATCAATTGTAGGAACTATAAGTATTGCAATTGATACAACAGGAGCTGAAACAATAGCGTAAGTTCCAACCTGATTAATATTGAACTCGTTAAATTTTATTGCAAAAATTACCATGATTACCCCAAGAATCAACGATCCGGTATCACCCATGAATATTTTGTTTTTCTTCCCAAACACGTTAAAAAGGAAAAATGCAACCAAACTACCTGACAAACTGAAACAAGTAATTCCATATTCATAATGACCAGCCAATAGAAACCAGGTTCCGAATCCAGATGAAATTAAAATGCCAACTCCTGAAGCCAAACCATCAATCCCATCGATTAAATTAAAAGCATTTATGAGGGCAATCATTATAAACAATGTGATTATAAAACTACTGGCATAACTGATTTCGTGCAACCCGAATATTCCATGCAGATTTGTAAATCTGAAATCGCCTAAAATAATCAGGATAAGCGCAGTTATTAATTGTGCAACAAGTTTTTTAAGCGCCGAAATATCCATCAGGTCGTCTTTTAATCCAATAAAAAACATGATCATGACTGCTGCGATCAGATATTTTAATTCTCCGAAATTGTATCCGTCAGATGCGATTATAGTACTGATAATAAATCCGATAAATATGGATACGCCACCAAGTGTAGGTACAATCACTTTGGAAGCCTTTCTTTCATTTGGAGTGTCGTAAAGGTGTTTGGCAAACGAAACCCTTATAAGTGCGGGGATTGTAAAACATACCAAGCCAAATCCTATCAGAAAGCCTAATAAGGAATAGAATATGCTCATATTTGTTTGTGAATTTTAAGTAAAGTTATGGAATCCAATTAGATAAATAATAATCAACAAAAAAAAATATGCTACTTTATTAACACAAATTTAAAAAATATGTTTTTAAACAGCTGTATGTCGATGATGATTCTCAAAATAATCAGTGTATTAATATGTAATAAAATGTTTTTATTATCTGTATTTCAATGGTTTATATTGAATTGAATCAAATGATTTATTTTACTATTTTTTATACAAAGTTATTCGGGATTGAATAGTGAAATATTACAGAATTCCATTTAAATATTACATGAT
>JAUYEQ010000703.1 GCA_030691295.1 Bacteroidota bacterium | reverse complement strand
GTCACATCGATCATTATATGGTGGTTGTTACCAAAAGTACTGTTCCGGTCGGCACTTCGCTAAAAGTGAAGGCCGCCATTCTGGATGAATTAAAAATACGGAATGCAGATGTGCCATTTGATGTCGCTTCAAATCCTGAATTTTTGAAAGAAGGAAGCGCTGTGGACGATTTCCTGAAACCCGACAGGATTGTGGTTGGCATTGAATCGCCGGAAGCTGAAAAAACCATGCGTAAATTGTACAAAGCCTTTCTTCTGAACGGCCATCCCATTCTGTTCATGGATATTTTCTCTTCGGAAATGACCAAATATGCAGCAAACTCAATGCTGGCAACAAAAATCAGTTTCATGAACGACATTGCCAACCTGTGCGAATTGGTTGGCGCCGATGTCGGCATGGTGCGCAAAGGCATTGGCTCCGATGCACGTATCGGCAACAAATTTATTTACCCCGGAACCGGATATGGCGGCTCGTGCTTTCCAAAAGATGTTCAGGCATTGGTTCGCACCGCCGACGAATACGGCCATTCACTCGATATACTGAAAGCTGTTGAAGCGGTTAATTACCGGCAGAAGGAAGTGTTGGTCAAAAAAATAAAATCGCATTTCGGCGACGATCTGAAGGGATTAAAATTCGCGATGTGGGGTCTGTCGTTTAAACCAAAAACCGACGATATGCGCGAAGCCCCTTCCCTTGTAATCATTGATAAATTGCTGAAAGAAGGCGCAACGATTGTGGCTTTCGATCCGGTTGCTCAGGAAGAAGCCCATCGGATACTTGGAGATACAATCATTTATGCCAAGGACGAGTATGATGCATGTATTGATGCTGATGCTTTGATTGTTGTTACTGAATGGCCTGAATTCAGAATGCCAAACTTCAGGGTAATTGGAAAATTGCTGAAGACCAAAACCATTTTTGACGGACGCAACATTTATGAACCTGAAGAAATGCAGGAATTGAATTTTAATTATTACAGCATTGGCCGGAAAACAGTTCTAATTTAAAAACAACGAAGATGAAACGAATACTTGTAACCGGAGGAGCCGGATTTGTGGGATCGCACCTGTGCGAAAGACTGTTGAACGATGGTAACGAGGTGGTTTGTATGGACAACTACTTTACAGGCAAAAAGCAAAAAATCGTCCATTTGCTCGACAATCCCTATTTTGAACTGATCCGCCACGATGTTACAATGCCATACTATGTCGAAGTTGATGAAATATACAATCTGGCATGTCCGGCATCACCGGTTCATTATCAGTACAACCCGATCAAAACGATCAAAACGTCGGTAATGGGGGCAATAAATATGCTGGGACTTGCCAAACGAATCAGGGCAAAAATATTGCAGGCATCCACCAGCGAGGTGTACGGCGATCCGATAGTACATCCGCAAACCGAAGATTACTGGGGACATGTAAACCCGATTGGAATCCGCTCCTGTTACGATGAAGGCAAACGATGCGCCGAGTCGTTGTTTGTAAATTACCATACCCAAAACAATGTCAGGATTAAAATCATACGGATATTCAATACCTATGGCCCAAAAATGGAACCTGATGATGGCCGGGTTGTTTCAAATTTTATTGTTCAGGCTCTGAAAAATCAGGACATTACTATTTTCGGCGATGGAAAACAAACCCGCAGTTTTCAGTATGTTTCTGATCTGGTGGAAGGAATGGTGCGGATGATGGCTACCGGAGATGAATTCACGGGACCGGTAAACATTGGTAACCCCGGAGAATTTACCATGTTGGAACTGGCACAAAACATTATAGAATTGACCGGTTCCAAATCAAAAATAGTTTATCTCCCCTTGCCAGCCGATGATCCAACCCAACGCCAACCCGACATTTCGCTGGCAAAAGAGAAACTTGACGGCTGGGAACCAAAGGTTGAATTACGCGAAGGTTTGGTAAAAACAATTGAATATTTTGATCAGCTATTGTCGATATGAAAGAAGAGGTTCCACATATTATTCCAACTGTGCTTGTTGTAGATGACAATCCCAAAAATGTGCAAATTATTGCACTCATTTTGAGTGGTTTGAAATACAAAATAATTATCGCAACAAGTGGCAGCAGTGCAATTGATCTGGTTGAGAGAGTTCGTCCGGATTTAATACTTCTGGATGTTATGATGCCGGGAATGGATGGTTTTGAGACTTGTCAGATTATCAAATCGAAACCTGAAAATGATAATATTCCTGTAATTTTTTTAACCGCATTAAGCGAGAAAGTTAACATCGTAAAAGGGTTTGTAACCGGTGGGGTTGATTATATTACCAAACCATTTAACAAGGAAGAATTAACAAGTCGGATCAAAACACATCTGGAATTGAAATTTACCCGCGATGAATTGCAGAAAACAACCGATCATTTAATGGAACTGAATTCCATAAAAGATAAACTGTTTTCAGTAATCGGGCATGATTTGCGATCGCCCATCGGGAGCATCAAAATGACGTTGGACTTTATGAAAGGCGATTTGGGCAAACATTATAAAATCGAAGATTTTCGTGAAACCGTTGATATGCTGTCCCAAACAACCGATGAGGTTTTCGGACTGTTAGAAAACCTTCTGGCCTGGGCAAAAGCTCAAAGCGGAAATCTGACCGTTCTGCCTGAAGATATCAATTTAACCGATTTGGTAAATAGCATCTTTTTATTGCACAAAGGTAGTATTCAACAGAAAGATATTCATTTTGAGTGCCTTGCAGATAAAGAAACCATCGTTTTTGCGGATTTGAACATGTTAAAAACAGTATTGAGAAACTTAATATCGAATGCAATAAAATTCACTCCAAAAGAAGGAACAATCAGTGTATCAACCAACAAAACCGATGATTTTACCAGAATTATTGTTTCTGACAATGGTGTTGGCATATCAGTTGAAAATATGGCGAAGTTATTTGATGACAAGCAGCACCTGACAACTTATGGTACAAACAATGAAACCGGAAGTGGAATTGGACTTCTTTTGTGTCATAATTTCGTAAAAAAGAACAACGGAAGTTTGTTGGTTGAAAGTGAAGTCGGAAAAGGCAGCTCGTTTACAATTGAACTTCCAATACGACTCAAACAGGAATAATAACTTTTTTTTATAATTTTAGCCAGAAACAATAACTTATCAATAATTTTTAATTGGGATGAAAAAAATACTTGTAGTCGATGATAAATCATCCATTAGCAACTTACTGGTTCAGTTTTTAAGCCATCAGTACAAAGTTGAAACAAAAGCAGATGGCCTTGAAGCATTGACCTGGCTTCAGGAGGGAAATATACCCGATTTGGTAATTACTGATTTACAGATGCCCAATATGGATGGCACTGAACTCATAAAGCGACTAAAAGAAAGCGGTTATTTTAAAGATATTCCGATTATCGTACTAAGTAGCAAAGACAGCAGCTCCGACAGGGTAGAATGTTTAAAACTTGGCGCTGAAGATTTTATTGCAAAACCGTTTAATCCTGAAGAATTATTACTTCGTATCGATAAAATTTTACTTCGATAAAACCACTCACAATGGATGACAGCTATCAGAATAAGTTAAAAATTCTACACATTGGTGCTGATCCTGAGTTTATTTCGCCTGTAATTTTCGAAAATTACAATGTTGAGATTGGTTCGGCAGATAATCCATTCTCGGCAAGCAAGTGGATTGCCGAAAATGGATTGCCTGATGCGTTAATCTGCGAACGAAAAATTCCCGGTAGCAATGGATTTGGATTTTATGATTTCTGGATAGAGC
Source organism: Bacteroidota bacterium (assembly GCA_030691295.1). Lineage (GTDB taxonomy): Bacteria > Bacteroidota > Bacteroidia > Bacteroidales > Prolixibacteraceae > Aquipluma. Next base: position 3,264 of record JAUYEQ010000703.1, on the reverse strand, counting down.
AATTTGACCCTGAAAAAAGTATTCCGTTCATTTTGCTTGACGATGAAAAAAATCAGGAAACAATACAAAAAGCACTTCAGAAAAAGATCGATGATGTGTATGTAAAACCAGCAAAAGCGGAAACTTTAATCAGCAGAATACTGATGCTGAAAAAAATCAAGCAACTGACTGACAAACCATCCCTCTCAAAAGCACCTGCATTTACAGCCTACAAAACACCATTTTTTAAACGAATGTTCGATATTGTTTCGGCAAGCATCGGACTGCTTTTAATTTCACCAATCCTGATTCTTTTTATTATCGCCATCAGGATTGAATCGAAAGGCAAAGTATATTACACTTCGAAACGGGTAGGTTCCGGGTACAAGGTGTTTGATTTCTATAAATTGAGGTCGATGTACACCGATGCCGACAAAAGACTAAAAGAACTGGCCCATTTAAATCAATATCATAAAGTGGAACCATTGGCTGGACCTGATGGTGCAGCGATACAATCACCAGTTCACGATTCAATAAAAAGTTCTGTTTTGATTGGTGACGACAGTTCCGTTTCGGAGGCTGATCATATCAGAAAAAAACTAAAAAAACAGGAAACAGCCTTTGTGAAATTTGAGAATGATCCGCGCATTACCAAAGTTGGCCGTATCATCCGCAAATTAAGCATCGATGAGTTACCGCAATTGATAAATGTTATTAAAGGTGATATGTCGATTGTTGGAAACCGTCCGCTTCCAGCTTACGAGGCCGAGATGTTAACGACCAATGAATGGGCAGAACGGTTTCATGGACCAGCCGGAATTACCGGCCTTTGGCAGGTTGAGGCCAGGGGAAAATCGAGCAAAATGTCAACCGAAGAACGAAAAGGATTGGACAATAAATATTCGGAAATTGCCAGAAGCAAGTATTCATTCTGGAAAGACATCTGGATTATTTTACGAACCATTCCGGCGGTATTTCAGAAGGAAAATGTATAGTTGATGTACGAAAACAGAAAGAAAATGAAACATAACATACTATCTAAAATTAGCAGTTTGCTTCTATTAATTGCAACAGCAGCACTTTCTGTTGCGCAATCCACTTCAGGGCTGGATCCTTTATCTATGCATGAGCTTTTTATAAAAAAAATACCCACGCTCGAAGCGCTCATCGACTCGACCTGCAAAAATTCGCCGATACTAAAATCGCAGCAGTCGTACATTGACATAAACGAGTTGCGGTTAAAAATCTCAAAAAAAGAATGGGTAAAAAACATCCATATCGAATCATCTTTTCAATATGGTATGTTTGGTAATATCCTGCTCAACCCCGATGCCGAAGATCCATTGGCAAACAGTGTTTTAAGTACAAATAAACAAACCCGTTATTCAACCGGTCTTTCATTAAAATTGCCCATTTCTGAAATTTTAAGCAGAAAACAGGAAATGAAAATCGGCGAACAAACGCTTGAGCAAACAAAGTATGAAAAGGAAAGACTTATTGAGGAATTACGAAAACTCGTGATTATTCAGTACAACGATCTAATATTGAGGCATAAAATATTGCTTATCAGTAATAACAATCTCCAATCGCACAACCTTCAGCTCAATATGATTGAAAAAGAATTCGCAATCAATAAGGTCAATATTGGAGAAGTTGCACGAATTAAGGAAATGCAATCAAAGTCAGAGATCGAATTTGAAACTGCAAAATCAGAATTCAATACATCCTTTCAGCTTTTGCAGGAAATAACAGGAGTGAAGTTTAACCTCTAAATACAAAGCATTTTGAACCTCATACAATTTACCCGGATCATTCAGCGAAACATCATAGCTCTGCTGATAGTGCCTATCCTGCTTGCGGGCCTGGTTTTTTTACTGACAAAAAATCAGGCAAAAAAATATGCATCAAGCACAACTATCTACACTGGCATTGCTTCCGGATATTCTATCGAATCTCAAAAAAGTACAGGCATCGATTATTTTGGTGTAAACAATGCATTCGACAACCTCATCAACATTATAAACAGCCGGAGTACACTGGAAGAAGTATCTCTTACACTGTTTGCAAAGTGCATGATGCTTCCAAAAGCCGATCATTATTTAATTTCAGAAGAATCGTTTAATGAATTGCAGTCGATTGTACCTGCAGAGGTGAAATCCAGAATCGATCGTTCTTCGCTTGAAAAGACTGTAAAAAACCTGCAAGAATTGATGAATTCGGATGCCACCAATTTTGTTTACGAATTGGTGAACCTCACTCATCCGTATTTCAGCGTCGACGCTATTTCCGACATTCGGGCCTTCCGGATTTCTTCCAGCGATATGATTAAAATCTCATACGAATCAACCGATCCGGGAATTTGCAGATCGACCATTGAAATCCTTTCCAATATAATTATCCGCAATTATTCAGGAATAAAAGTCAACCAGACCGATGCGGTGGTTTCTTATTTCGAAGAACAACTCAACAAATCGAACCTCAAGCTGAAAGAAGCTGAAGACATGTTACTGAGGTTTAACCAGGAAAACAATATCATCAACTATTACGAACAAACGAAATCAATTTCAGGCCAAAAAACCGATCTGGAACTGAGGCACCAAACCGAGCTGATGGCTCTTAAAGGCGCCGAATCGATTATTAAAAGTTTAGATGAAAAGTTAACAAACACACAGAAAATAATACTGAAGAACGAGGAAATTACCGCCAAAAGAAATGAATTATCGCAGATAACCTCTTCCATTACTTTTCTTGAAATTTATGCTGACACTTTAGGTTCAAAAACAGCTGAACTTCAGAATCTCAGATCCCGGGCAAAAAAAATAGCAGATGAATTAAATGCTTCAGTTCAAACCATTTTCATGTACAAAAATGAAAAAGGAGGCCTCACTTCTGATCAAATACTTGCTGATTGGTTAAGTAATACCGTAATTTTTGAAGAATCGAAAGCCCGGATTCTGGTAATGGAAACCCGGATCAAAGATTTCCAGAAGGAATACGATACTTTTGCGCCGCTTGGGGCCATTCTGAAACGAATAGAACGTGAAATAAATGTGGCCGAACAGGAATACCTTTCGTTGCTGCACGGGCTTTCGCTGGCCAAATTAAAACAACAGGATCTTCAGTTATCATCGAACATTAAACCCATTGATCCACCGTATTTTCCGATCAAACCTGAACCTTCGAAACGGAAAATACTGATACTGATTGCCGGAATGTTTGGGTTTATTATGGTGGCATTTGCAATAATTCTGATGGAATATTTTGACGCAAACATCAAAACTCCCG
>JAUYEQ010000696.1 GCA_030691295.1 Bacteroidota bacterium | reverse complement strand
GAATCCTGTGCAATCAGCCAATCGGCCAAAGATGAAATATTCAGGAATGAACCGATTAAAACAGCTTTTGAATGGCTGGCCATGTGAATGCAGCGTGTACCGTTGGTGGTGGAATACACTATTTCTTTGCCTTTCACTATTTCAGGAGTAAAATTAAAGGGAGAATTACCAAAATCGGCAAAGTCGAGCACGTAACCATCACGTTCCGAAGCAACCATGTAGCCCTGACGTTTCATTTCGCGCGCTTCCTCAACAGTTGAAACAGGTATAATTACTTTTACGCCGTTATGAATGGCCGCGCATATCGACGAAGTTGCCCGTAAAATATCGACAATCACTACTAAATTATTGTCATCGGCATGTTTGTCGTAAATTGCGGGGGACAAACAAACCTCCAGCCGATTTTTTGGTTTTTCCATTTGCATGTAAAAGTCACAAAGATAAAGAAAGTAAACAACTGAGACCGATTTAACGAAACAGAAAACGGTATTTAAAGAAAAGGTAATTTATACAGGATTAATAAATGGCATCTTAACGATTTTGGCTTTCAGCATTTTACCGCGCACACTTAAATATACTTCGGTGCCAATGGCAGAATAAGCTTTGTTTACGTATCCCATTCCGATGCCTTTATTCAGTATTGGCGACATGGTTCCAGAAGTTACGCGGCCAATCACATTTCCATCCTGATCGGTCAATTCGTAATCGTGACGTGGAATTCCACGATCGATCATTTCAAATCCGCGAAGCTTGCGGTCCACACCTTCCTGCTTTTGCATCAACAGAAAATCTTTGTCGATAAAATGATGGCCGTTGAATTTGGTAATCCAACTCAGCCCGGCTTCGATGGGAGAAGTCGAGTCGTCGATATCATTTCCATAAAGGCAAAATCCCATTTCAAGGCGAAGAGTATCACGGGCAGCCAGTCCTATGGGTTTGATTCCGAATTCAGCTCCGGCTTCAAAAATCTTGTTCCAAAGCTGTTCCGCAACTTCGTTCCTGAAATACAATTCGAACCCTCCTGAACCGGTATAACCTGTTGCTGAAATGATTACATCATCAACGCCGCCGATTGATCCGGTAACGAAGGTGTAATATTTAATTTCAGACAGATTAATATTGGTGAGTTTTTGAAGTGTTGCGGTTGCTTTTGGTCCCTGAATAGCAAGTTGGCTAATGGCATTCGAAGCATTTTCGAAAATGGCGCTGTTTGTGTTTTGAGAAACAACCCAGTTCCAGTCTTTTTCGATGTTTGCTGCATTTACTACAAGCAGGTATTTTTCGGGTGCATAATAATAAACCAGCAGGTCGTCAACAATTCCGCCTTTTCCGTTCGGAAAGCAGGAATACTGTGCCTGACCAAGCGCAAGTTTTGAAACATCGTTGGTGGTTACACGCTGAACAAGTTCCAGGGCAGCCGGACCTTTCACCCAAAACTCGCCCATGTGCGACACATCAAATACGCCAACTGCTTCGCGAACAGTCATGTGTTCATCTTTAATTCCTGAATATTCAATTGGCATTTCATATCCGGCAAACTCCAACATTTTGGCGCCGAGTTGTTTGTGTATCCGGTTGAAGGCTGTTACTTGCATAAAATTGTTTTCAGTTTTTTAATATGACAAAAATACCTGGTTACTGTTATTTAAATCATGAAAATTATCATTTGGCAAAGATATTAGTTTTTATCGCAACAGACCGCAACCATAGTTTCGAATAATTATTTTCCGTAATATTGCATTTGCACAAACCAACATAAAAACATACCACAATGGCTTATCCCCGATATACTAATTTGGATTACCTGAAAGAAATTACAGGCGACGAACCTGAAGTTACAAAAGAATTCATTCAGATGTTCTTCGATCAGTTGCCCGAATTCAGAGATGGAATGAATAATTTTCTAGCTGAGAAAAAATGGAAGGAACTTGGTGAAATTGCACATAAAGCCAAATCATCGGTTATGACTTTCGGCATGAACGACCTTGGGCTGCGACTTAAAGATTTACAACTGAAAACCCAAAAACTGGAAGATATTGAAAGCTATCCTGTATATGTTAACGAATTTCTAACGACGATGGACGAAGCTGAAATTGAGCTAACGGACGACATGAATAAACTTTAAAAGTCCCGAGTTACCAGACAAAACCCAACATGCGAATACATTTTTGGAGTATCTTACTCACAATTCTAACTTTATCTGCCAATGCGCAGCCGACCCAATTGGTTACTGCCGAAAAAATAAATCCTGAATTATTGACCAACCACTGGAAAGCACATTGGATCACTCATCCAACTGAATCAGTGCTCGATTACGGCGTTTTTCATTTCAGGAAAGATTTTGAATTGGCTTCGATTCCTTCGGAATTTATTATTCATGTTTCAGCGGATAACCGATATCGCCTTTTTGTGAACGGACAGGCTGTTTGTTTTGGACCGGCACGCGGCGATCTGGCACATTGGTTTTACGAAAGTATCGATATTTCAAAATTTCTGAAACCCGGAAAGAACCTGCTTGCTGCTATCGTCTGGAATTTTG
>JAUYEQ010000694.1 GCA_030691295.1 Bacteroidota bacterium | reverse complement strand
TTATTTCCTTCAGGTATTTGCACCTGTTACCTTTCCACCTCTCGACTCTATCCGCGAAGGGCTTGTTATGTCGTTGACCAATTACATCGGTTCATTACATTCAAATATTCTGGACGAATCAACGGAACACGCCAAACTGATTAAATTCGAAGAACCGATCATTACCAATACCGACCTTGGAAAGATCAAGGACCTGAAACACGAACAGTTTTCTCATGCCATTTTACCCATGGTATTTCCGGTAAAAGATGGTGCTGAGGGTTTTCAAAAGGCATTTGACAATTTGCTGAAACTTGCCGAAAAAGCAGTGGATGACCGCAAGAATTTCATCATTCTTTCCGACCGTCAGGTTTCCGCAGAATATGCTCCAATCCCATCATTGCTGGCAGTCGCAGCCGTACACCATCACCTGATTCAGACACAAAAAAGGATGCAGATCGGGATCATTGTTGAGACTGGCGAAGCCCGCGAGATTGCACATTTTGCCTTGTTATTTGGCTATGGAGCCAGCTCGGTGAACCCTTATCTGGCTTTTGCGGCCATCGACGATATGGTTAAAAACGGACAGATTAATCTGAAGTATTCGGAAGCCCGCTACAACTATATCAAATCTATTGATAAAGGTCTGTTGAAAGTGATGTCAAAAATGGGAATCTCAACTCTTCGGAGTTATCAGGGGTGTCAGATATTTGAAGCATTGGGCATAAGCGATGAACTAATTGCCAAATATTTTACCGGAACTGCTTCCAAATTTGGAGGAATGGGTTTTGAAGAGATTTGTCAGGAATCACTTTTATTCCATAAGGAAGCTTTTGGAAAAAAGAAACACCTGATCAATAATAATTTCGAAAGTGTAGGAACTTATCATTACCGTAAAAATGGCGAGCACCACGCATGGAACCCCGAAACAATCGGATTGCTGCAATGGGCTACACGTACCAACGATTACAGCGTATTCAAGGAATTCTCCAAATTGGTGGATATTGAAAATGCCAAACCTACCTTTATTCGCGGTTGCCTGAAATATAAGAGGAACCCGATTGATATCTCGCTGGTCGAACCTGTTGAAAGTATCATGAAACGTTTTGTTACCGGCGCCATGTCGTATGGATCCATCAGTAAAGAAGCCCACGAAGCCTTGGCTGTTGCAATGAATTCCATCGGCGGACGGAGCAATACCGGCGAAGGTGGCGAAGATGCAGAACGTTTTGGTACCAATAAACGCAGCGCGATCAAACAGGTTGCTTCGGGACGCTTTGGAGTAACCAACAATTACCTGATCAATGCCGACGAGTTGCAGATTAAAATTGCACAGGGAGCAAAACCGGGCGAGGGTGGCCAGTTACCAGGTTTTAAGGTCAACAATATTATTGCGAAACTCCGGAATTCTACTCCCGGTATTACGCTGATTTCGCCTCCGCCGCACCACGATATTTATTCGATTGAAGATTTGGCGCAGTTAATTTACGACCTGAAAGTAACAAACCCGAGAGCGAAAGTTTCGGTAAAACTGGTTGCTGAAAATGGGGTAGGGACCATTGCCGCCGGTGTGGCAAAAGCATTCTCTGATGTGATTATTATTGCCGGTTGTGAAGGCGGTACAGGTGCAAGTCCGGCCAGTTCCATTAAATTTGCCGGATTGCCAGCCGAATTGGGTATTGCAGAAGCGCAGCAAACATTGGTAATGAACAACCTTCGTGGTCGTGTGAAATTGCAGGTTGACGGCCAGCTTAAAACAGGTCGCGACGTGGTGATTATGGGAATGTTGGGCGGCGAAGAATTTGGTTTTTCCACATCAGCCCTCATTACTTTGGGTTGTATAATGATGAGGAAATGTCACCTGAATACTTGCCCTGCAGGTATTGCAACGCAGGATGAAACACTTCGCAAACGGTTTATCGGCCGTTCAGAATATGCCATTAATTTCTTCCGTTTTATTGCCACAGAAGTTCGCGAACATCTTGCTGAACTTGGTTTTACAACTTTCGAAGAAATTGTTGGACGTGCCGATCTGCTCGAACAAAACAATGATGTACTGAACTGGAAAATGAAAAACATGGACTTCTCCAAGATAATTTATATGCCTGAAGAAGCTAAACATCATGACATTCACAATACTTTTCCAAATATTAAATCGGTTGATGATCACATGGACCATGCGCTTATCCGTGAAGCTAACAAAGCCATCAAAAGCAAGGAAAAAGTTTGGTTGTCGCATACCATCACCAATGTTGACCGTACAGTTGGCGCCATGTTATCAGGCGAGATTTCGCGTCGCTACGGCGAAGAAGGATTGCCGAACAACACAATCATGGCTAATTTTACCGGAACTGCCGGGCAAAGTTTCGGCGCTTTTCTTGTAAAAGGATTGAGTTTCCGCCTGGAAGGCGACAGCAACGACTACATCGGGAAAGGTCTTTCAGGAGGGCGTATTATTGTTGTTCCTCCCGTGGGCACAACATTTAATCCTGAAGAAAATATCATTGTCGGAAATACTTCTTTCTACGGGGCAACTTCAGGAGAAGCATTTATTCGTGGTGTTGCCGGCGAACGTTTCTGCGTGCGAAATTCAGGAGCTAAAACAGTAATTGAAGGAAGCGGCGACCATTGCTGCGAATACATGACCGGCGGCCGTGTGGTTGTGCTGGGAACTACCGGACGTAACTTTGCTGCCGGAATGAGCGGTGGTATTGCTTATGTGCTCGATGAGGAAGGTAATTTTGCCTACTTCTGCAACAAGGGACTTGTTGAACTTGGCCCTGTTGAAGACAAAGCAGACATTGTCGAGTTGCAGGACCTGATCAACAAACACCTTTTATATACTCAAAGTACCATGGCGGCAAAAATACTGACTAACTGGGACGAATACCTTCCAAAGTTTGTCAAGGTAATTCCGTTTGAATATAAGAAAGTACTTGAAGAATTGAAACTGCGCGAGTTGGAGAAAAAACTTCAGTTGACTGAAGACAATCCGACACATCAGGAATAACGAATAAAAAAATACAATTACCATGGGAAATCCAAAAGGTTTCATGACAATAGGACGAAAAGAAGCAGGTTATCGTCCGCTGAATGACAGAATTTACGACTACGGCGAAGTGGAGCAAACGCTCGACGACAAAGACCGTAAAGAACAGGCTGCGCGCTGCATGGATTGCGGTGTTCCGTTCTGCCACTGGGGTTGCCCTGTCGGAAGTAAAATTCCTGAATGGCAGGATATGGTTTACAAATCTGATTGGAAAAGTGCCTACGAAGTATTGCATTCAAGCAACAGTTTTCCGGAGTTTACCGGCCGCGTTTGCCCGGCTCCCTGCGAGAAAGCGTGCGTACTGGCCATTCATGACGAAGCCGTAACCATTCGCGAAAACGAAGCATCTACGGTTGAACATGCTTTTAACCTTGGATTTGTGCAGCCACGTATTCCTGAAGTGCGTACAGGTAAGAAGGTTGCAGTTGTGGGCTCCGGACCTGCCGGACTTTCGGCTGCAGATTTGTTGAATCAGGCTGGCCATGAAGTGACTGTTTTCGAGAAAAATAATGCCATTGGCGGTTTGCTGCGTTTCGGGATTCCCGATTTTAAACTGAGTAAAACAGTAATAGATCGTCGTTTGGCAATTTTCCTTGATGAAGGAATCATTTTTAAACCCAATGTAGCTGTTGGTGTTGATGTTACCCGAGAAGAATTACTGACTAAGTTTGATGCAGTGGTTTTAGCCAATGGCGCTGAGCAGGCCCGCGATTTACCGGTTGAAGGTCGCGATTTGAAAGGCGTTTATTATGCCATGGAATTTCTGATGCAATCGAATAAACGTATTGCAGGCGAAATTATTCCTGAAGACATCAGCATTTTGGCTAAAGACAAACGTGTGCTTGTAATTGGAGGTGGCGACACTGGATCCGATTGTGTAGGTACTTCGATTCGTCAAAAGGCGAGAAGTGTTACACAGATAGAAATTTTGCCGAAACCAACATCAAAGCGTGCTGACAATAACCCTTGGCCATACTGGCCCGCAACACTTCGCACTTCAAGTTCGCACATGGAAGGTTGTGAACGCCGCTGGAGTTTATCTACCAAAAGGCTGATCGGTGAGAATGGCCAGCTTAAACAGGTTGAACTGGTGGCAGTTGATTGGGGCAAAGATGAATCCGGCCGCTGGGTAATGAC
>JAUYEQ010000687.1 GCA_030691295.1 Bacteroidota bacterium | reverse complement strand
ATCATTCATAATTCATCATTCATAATTTCGTTGTGGGGAGAGCAGGATTCGAACCTACGAAGGCGTACGCCAGCAGAGTTACAGTCTGCCCCAGTTGGCCACTTTGGTATCTCCCCAATCAATATTTTCAGAACTTTTCATTAAATGAGCCGAATCACAGATTCGAACTGTGGACCCCGAGATTACAAATCACGTGCTCTGGCCAACTGAGCTAATTCGGCAGCTTTTATACATCATGTAAAAAACGCCTGTAAACGCTGTAATAATGCGATAACAGACTACTTTTTATGCAAACTATAACTAATCAGATAGTTGCCCGAAAAAGGTTTGCAAATGTATAAAATTTTTATCGTTATTCACAACAAATAATTATTTTTTCAGATTTATTTGTCCTTCAACTTTTCTTTCACTTTGATTATCTGTTTGCGAATTGCTTCAATTGCCATATCTATAGATTCTTCAAAAGTATCTGTCTGTTTTTCAGCAAAAAGGTAATCGGTTGCGGGCATAGAAAGTTTAATTTCTGCGATTTTGTTATTAACCGTTTCAGGTTTATCAACCTTCAGGATTACTTCGCAACTTATAATACCTTCGAAGTAGGTATCAAGTTTTGAAACTTTTTTATTCACAAAATCAATTAATTTCTGATCGGCTGTAAAGCGAACAGTGTTAAGCTGAATGTTCATAGTTAATCCTCCTAAAATTTAAGATCGTGGATGTGCTTGTCTGTAAACTTTTTGAATTTTCTCGAGAGAGGTATGTGTGTAAATTTGCGTAGCCGAAAGATTTGAATGACCCAGCAACTCCTTTACCGCATTTAGATCGGCTCCGCGATTAAGCAGATGGGTTGCAAAAGTGTGCCTGAGTACATGGGGACTTTTTTGGTCGATTGTTGTTACCAGCGTTAAATATTTAGAGACAACCCTGTAAATAAGCTTTTCGTAAGCAGGATTACCTTTTTCAGTAAGTAACAAATAAGGAACAGGCGATCCGAAAAGGCGGGTACGTTCTGTCCTATATTGTTCTATCAATACATTTAAACTGCGGGGGTATGGAACAATTCGCTCTTTGTTGCGCTTTCCTAAAACTTTGATCAAAAATTCAGTTTGATAGATGTCTGAATCCTTTAGATTCATCAATTCTGCCAAACGAATTCCGGTACCATATAATAGGCTTATTATCAATTTGTCCCGAAGCGCTTCAAAATCTTTTCCAAAAAAACCGTCATCAAGCAAATGATTCAGTTGTTTTTCTTCCACAAAATGAGGTAGTTTTTTTCGAATCCTGGGCACAATCACATTTACCAGGTTATTCTCCTTAACCACCTCTAACCTCATTAAATATTTATTAAAAGACTTTAATGCTGAGACTTTTTTATTTACTGTGCGGGCAGTCAATCCGCTGTCCATCAAATCAACAATCCAACTACGGACTGTCTTATCATTAATTTCTTCAACATTAAAATCCCCGATCGTTTTGACAAAAAACTCTTCAAACTGATCGAGGTCTTTCTTATAGGCAATTGCAGTTAAATGCGAATACCTTTTTTCGTATCTCAGATAATTAATAAATGATTCCTGATGCGACATTTGTAAACAATTAACATCTTTTCGAGGAACCAGCTAGATTTTCTAGTCGTCCTGACGCTGTAAATTCTCAATATAAATAGCCTTGTTTACTTCAGCTCTTCGTTCAACCGAAGGTTTCATAAAGGCTTGCCTTACTCTCAACTCTTTTACAACTCCTGTTTTTTCAAACTTTCTTTTAAATCTTTTAAGTGCTCTTTCGATGTTTTCACCTTCT
>JAUYEQ010000682.1 GCA_030691295.1 Bacteroidota bacterium | reverse complement strand
TTTATTTGTTTTTTGCAACAGATATGTTATAAGGATTTTAGTGATTTTTAATGAGGCTCAAAGTCGGGATTTTGAATACATAAAAACATCGTGTTTCCGGGTGAACATTGACTTTTAGTTGCAGGCTTCGCGTTGTTATATAAGGGTGGTAACTTGAACTCTATCATAAATAGTTTGGTTAGGAACAGGGCCGTATATGGTGGTGTCTCTGATAATTTCCAATGACTGAATGAAATTACTGTCATGAAAGTGAAATTTTCTAATCAGCGAGTGGCTATATCTCCTGCAGGTAAAACATATGGCTTGAATATTACAGGATTTTTAAAGCATCTCGTCTCTTATGGCTGAAACTTCGCCAAAGAATCTGAATTTATACCAATATCCGGTTTCTAAAAGATCTAAAAAAAAAAAATTAGACAGGCAGATCTAAGTACATGACAAAAATTTGAATACATCTATATCCGATTGAAAATTAGGGTTTAACAGCACTGTTGCTATATATGTCAATCCATGTTTGAAAATACTTTTGGCCTTATTCCCATGTTTTTTAATTTGAATCGGCTTAATATATCGGTGCAAATAATCACCAACCACATAAGCCCATGTAAATGCGACCATAACCACTGCAAATAGTTTTTCAATTCTTTCGATATCGATCAAGTGAGTATCTTCAATATTGAACCCACTTGTTTTTAATCCTTTAAAAGCAGTTTCAATCTGCCATCGTTCTTTGTATATTTCGAGAGCATCCTTCGGATTATTGAATGATATAATAATATGTAGTTCAGGCACCCCCGTTTTGCTTTTAACTTTAGAGCCAGAGAGATAACACAGTTGATTATTCACATAAACGATCCTATCATTAACCCGGCAACTGTTTAGTTGTAAATTAGAAAACAGCCATGATGCCTTCACCTTCTTCCCATTGTGAGGTTGTATTACCCAAAAGTTTTCGCGGATACGGATATAATACCGGATGTTTTGATCATTGAGATACTTGATCCACTTATCACCTACAAACTCACGATCAGCAGTTAAACAACTCAAAGCGTGAATTCCGAAAAGACGGATAAATCGCTCAATCAGTTCAATGCGTTCACCAGTATTAGAATTACCAGCTTTTGGCAACATCTTAAACATCAATGGAAAAGAAAGTCCATGATAAATAACAGCAATCATCAAAACATTAATATTCAACTCACCAAACTTCCAATTAGTCCTGTCCATTGCTATACGATATGGAGGCTTGTGTGGCAATAGCCTGAATATCAAACGCGCAATTACGTCAGTATCTAACGGATATTTAGCAATAAACCGCTGTATTCTACGAAGAGAAGATGCGGAGTCCGCAGTGCTGTTAAATGCCGTTGATAACTTGTCAAAACCAACTGTTTGGACCTTGCAGAGCGCACAAATAAATAAAACAAAGAACTTTACCCTCGCCAAATTCCAGCCCAGCAAATCATGGAAAATGGGTACTAATTCACTACTTTTGGTGTCTACCTTGGATGTCATTTTCTTACTTTAAGATGTGGTAATTTTCTTGTAAGATAATGATATTCAGGGTATTATCAAAATTTTAATGAACTTATTTTGCTGATATTCAACTATTTATATTTTTGTCATGTACTAAAGTCCAATGGATAAAAATGCAACCCTTGATTCGTTTTAAGTATCTACTTTTTCCTTACAACAACCACCCAATCCTGATCGGCTTTCAATGGTGCATTTCCTATTGCCACCATCGCACCTTTCAGGAAAGAAACTAAATAATTCCATTTGCCGGTTTTATCAGGAGAAAGATGCGCACGCCATTTATTTCCTTCGATGGCGCTGGTTTCGGCGGCATTGCCATCGGTTGCAAAATAAGCAGGAACCTTGTACGATGGAGAGCCCGATTCGTGGATGAAAGTTACTGTCATCCGGTAATCGGTAAACGGATTTGGACGCATGTCGGTTTCTTTTGCAAACGGACCATCTAGAGTCAAAGTCACTTTGTGCCATTGTTTTAATTCTCCTGAAATGGCGACTTCACCTTTCCCGTCTTTACCTGGAACAGCTTTTTATCAGTTGCCGCTGCGTTATCGGCTTGAACCTGACCATTAACTACTGCGGCAGATCCTACATTTTGCAGTGTAGATAAAGTTTTCGATTTTTCGAGTACATCTTACCCCTTAGTAATTGGTGCGAAAATAATTCCAGCCCAGCGAGCGCGGCTGTATTCCTGCCCGTCGGTTCCGATTTTAGCAACCACGGTAATTTTATCGCCTTTTTTAATACTGATTCCTTCCGGATCACAGATATTATATCTTATTTCCCCGAATTTGAAAACTCCAGTTTGCCACCTTTTCGAATGTCTTCATGCTTCAGTACAAACTGACTTTCCCTGCCATTCAACTTTACTTTGTCGAATGTTTTGGATGTATCCGTTTCGTCGATCGTGATTTTAAATTTCTTTCCGGGGTAATATTTTGGGTTCAGGTTAAATTCAACTTCAGTAAAAATGGGAGAGGAGAGCTGGTACTCGCCACTTCCGGGCGAAACAGGATAAAAACCCATGGACGAAAATACATACCAGGCAGAAGTTTGTCCGGAGTCATCGTTTCCAGGGATTCCCCCATCGAATGCATTGTATTCAGTTGCCAGAATATTCTTTACTTTTCGCTGTGTTTCAGCCGGATCGCCCAAATAATTGTAGAGATATGGAATGTGGTGACAAGGTTCGTTCGAATGCCAGTATTCGCCGGTATCGAAGAGTTCATCCAGTTTTTCGCGAACCTGATTTTTGTCTCCAATCAGATCAAATAATCCCGGAATATCATGCGGAACAAACCACATGTGATGCATCGGCGTTCCTTCTGTGAGGTACGATGCACGTGCCAGCGGATTGTAATTTTTGCTCCATGTACCATCGAGATGGCGGCCACGCATGCTTTTGGTTTCATCGTCGAAAACGAGCTGGTAGTTTCGTCCGCGTTTGGCGAGTATTTGAGCATCTTCTGTCTTCCCGTATTTCGTGGCGACTTTCGAAAGTACATCGTCGGTCATGGCATATTCCAGTGTGCGCGAAGTTTGTTCCATTTTGTGAAAAGCTTCTTTTACACTGTCTTCCAGCGGAATGTAACCGTTTTCGAGGTACGACTTCATTCCCCTGCGGCCTTTTCCGTTGATGTAATCCTCGCCTTCCGAAACTTCAAAAGCATTTTTTCGCATGTATGGATATGCCCTTTCAATATTGATATCGAAACCTTTCAGGTAAGCATCGCCCAAAGCGGTGTTGGCATGGTCGCCTATCATGGCCGAAGTGTAGCTGTTCCACATCGGGAAAATAGGCATCCAACCGCCCTGCTCTGCTTTCAGAACAAGCGAATGCATCATGTCTTCGTATTTGTCGGGTGCAACAAGGCTAACAAGTGGCAACTGCGCCCTGAAAGTGTCCCACAACGAAAAGTCGTCGTAATATACCTTCCCGTTTTCCATTTTTTGAATGCTTTTATTTCCGTCGAAAGCAGGGTAAGTGCCACTCACATCGCTGAATGTACGGGGCGAAATCATTGAATGGTAAAGCCCGGTGTAAAATTTGGTGTAATCTTCCTCTGTTCCGCCTTTCAGTTTAATGGTTGAAAACGCTTCATTCCAGACTTGTTCGGTTTCGGCTTTGGTTTTTGCAAAATCCCAATGCGAAATTTCAGCATCGAGATTGGCACGTGCCGCCTCAATACTTGTAAAAGATGTTCCAACTTTTGCCAGGATCACGTCATTTTCTTCGATGTTAAAGGCAGCATAAGCGCCAATATCCGGTTTCCCTGAAATTTCGGTTTGCTGTTTAAAATCTTCCATCTGAAAATAGCAACCGTAATTGTCAATTGGCCGGTTAAACCTGACTACAAAATAACCGCTGAATCCTGCCGGTTGTCCCCAACCCTGGTAGATACGGTGAACCGGATTGTAGCCATAAATTTCCTGTTTTTCGGTATCAACTTTTATATAACCCTGACCTTCGTCGCTGTTGGGTGTAACCAGAATCGTGGCCTGATCTTTTTTTAGGTACGAAAACTTGAAAAAACCTGCGCGGGCAGTACCCGTCATTTCAACAAAAGTCATGTATTCCTGAAGCATACACGAATAGTAGGCAGGTGTGGAGGTTTCGCTTTCGTGCATTAAAATTGTGGCGCGTTCGCTGGCAAAAGTACGCAGGTAGCCGGTTATAGGCATAATTGTAAAACTGCCGTAATCCTGAACACATGATCCGGAAAGCCAGTGGGAACCACGAAACCCCTGAATTTTGGTGTCATTGTAATAGTAAGGTGAAAGACATTTTTTTTCGGTATCGCGGGTTTGCGGCGTCCATTGGGTCATTCCGAAAGGGGTCGAAACGGCCGGTGTCACATGCCCGAATGCTTCTGTATTCTCGTTGTGTTTAAAACCGCCCGGTCCGGTCGACTTGCTTGTCCCGATTAACGGATTGGCATATTGAATAAGGTTTTCTGTTTTTTTCTGACAGCCAGACATTAAAATCGTCACTGCCAGCATGATTGGCAGGTAAAGTTTGTTAGTAGTCATTCTCAACAGTTTTTTAGTTGTTGGTGATTTCCGGAACACGAAAATTTAATTCCAAAAATTCGCCTTGTTTGCGTGCGTTAAAAATAGTGGATTTCTTTTATACCGCAAATTATCATACAAAATCAAAAAAAAAGTCTGCCCAATCCGGGCAGCCTTTTGAAATTATCAGTAACTAATATTATTTTTTATCTGCGGCAGCTTTGGCTTTAGCAGCAAACCATTCAAGCGGAAACGATGAAGGGCGTTCGATAGGAAGTCCGTAAAAGCGGTCGAAAACAAGCGAAGACAAAACACCTAGTGAGCGAGAAACTCCAAATAGTACGGTGTAAAAATTCGATTCTGTGATTTCATAATGGTTCAACAATGCACCACTGATTGCATCCACATTTGGCCATGGGTTTTTAATTTTCCCTGTTCCTTCAAGAATAGGAGGAGCAACGCGGTAAACAGCATTTACAATGTTGATCAGCTTGTTGTTTTTGATGTATTTTTCGGCAAATTCCTGCTGAACCGTAAACCTTGGGTCGGTGATGCGAAGAACGGCATGACCGTAACCCGGAACAACCCTTCCCTGTAGCAATGTTTGTTCAATATATGCGGCGATCTGCTCATCGGTTGGTTCGTCAGTTCCTATTTGCTCGATCATTTCTTCCAGCCAGCTCATTACTTCCTGATTGGCAAAACCATGCAACGGACCTGCCAGTCCAACCATTCCGGCGGCAAATGAATAGTAGGCATTGCTCAATGCCGAACCTACCAGATGTGTTGCGTGAGCCGAAACGTTTCCTCCTTCATGGTCGGCATGAATCACCATGTAAAGGCGAAACAGCCGTTTCACTTCAAGTGAATCGTGTCCCATCATGTGGGCCAAATTTCCTGCCCAGTCGAGGCTGGGATTTGGTTCAATATGATGACCATTGTGGTAAATCCTTCTGTAAATATAGGCCGCAATACGTGGAAGACGTGCAATGAGAGTCATCACATCTTCATACATAAAGTCCCAGTAGAATTTCTTGTTAATTCCTGCACGGTATGCTTTCTGAAATACCGAATCGTAAGCCATTGACAAAACTGCAGTTGAGAACTGTGTCATTGGGCGGCTGTTTTTTGGCAAGGCATCAATCACATCGAAAACGTGTTGTGGCACATGCGAACGGGTTGCCCAGTCTTTAGAAATGTTGATTACATCTTCCTCGTCCGGGATTTCACCAACCATCATCAGGTAAAATAAACCTTCAGGAAGTGGTTCACCCTCGGGATCCATTTTAGGAAGTTTTTCACGCAATTCAGGCAGTGAATAACCTCTGAACCTTATACCTTCGTTGGCATCTAATTTTGATGTTTCCGTAAGCAGTGCAGGTATTCCTTTCATACCAGAAAGTACCTGGTCGATGGTTACCTGACCCAATACAACATCTCCGTAATCTTTGCGAATACGTTGAAACTCGGCTAAATCTTTGGTAGCCTTTTCGTAGAACCTGTTTTTAATATATTCCATATCTGTGGTTTTTAGTGTTATTCAGAATAAGCTTTCTAAATTAATGAATATTTCTGATTATCTCGTCTGCAAAATCAGAAGTTGAAAGTAAAGTTGCCCCTTCCATCATACTAAACAAATCAGAAGTGACTTTTCTTTTCGCAAAAGTATGTTCCATAGCATCATAAACGTGTTCGGCCGCTTTGTACCAGCCCAAATACTCGAGTAACATTGCTCCTGAAAGAATGAGCGATCCCGGATTTGCTTTTCCTGTTCCGGCAATGTTGGGGGCTGTACCGTGGGTAGCTTCAAAAATAGCATAACCGCTGATGTAGTTGATATTTGCTCCCGGAGAAATTCCGATTCCACCCACCATGGCTGCCAGCTGATCCGAAATATAATCGCCGTTCAGGTTCAATGTTGCAATTACCGAATGATCAAAAGGGTGCAGTAAACTTTCCTGAAGGAAGGCATCTGTTATCACATCTTTAATAATCACTTTCCCTGAATTCTTTGCAGTTTCGAGGGCAGTTTTTGCCGGCTTTTTTCCTTCTTTCTTTTCAATTTCCTTGTATTGTCGCCAGGTAAAAGTCTGTTCGGCAAATTCGGTTTCAGCCAAATCGTATCCCCAGTTTTTAAAAGCGCCTTCGGTAAATTTCATGATATTGCCCTTGTGAACAATGGTAACCGATGGCAAACCTCTCTTGACCGCATATTGAATCGCAGCTTTGATCAATCGTTCGGATCCTTCTTTTGAAACTGGTTTAACGCCGAACGAACTACTCTCCGGAAACCTGATTTTGTCAACTCCCATTTCATTGATCAGAAAGTCGCGGAACTTGTTGCCTTCGTTTGTGCCAGTCATAAATTCAATTCCGGCATAAATATCCTCGGTATTTTCCCTGAAAATATGCATGTCAACCAGTTCAGGATATCGGATAGGCGAGGGGACACCCTTGAACCAACGGATCGGACGCATACAGGCATACAAATCGAGCGTTTGACGCAACGCTACATTTAACGAACGGATTCCCTCGCCAACAGGTGTTTCAAGCGGGCCCTTTATGCCAACCAGATATTGCTGAAATGCTTCCAATGTTTCGTCGGGCATGTAACTGCCGGTAAGATCAAATGCTTTTTGACCTGCCAGAACTTCTTTCCAGATCAGCTTTTTCGTGTCACCATATGCCGCAGTTACAGCAGCATCAATCACTCGCTGACTTGCTTCTGTAATCTCTTTCCCAATTCCGTCTCCCTCAATAAAAGGAATCACAGGCTTGTCGGGAACGATTAACTGACCGTTTATGAATTGAATAGTATTGCTCATTTATTGATGTGTTATTAAAATAATTTTCAAATGAGAATGTACTGTATTTGTATGCTGAGTCAGCCCAAACAAAGGATTTTTAACCTTAGTAGAAAGCAACATACCCAATGAACTCAACCTTATTAATTTGTAAATAAGGTAATAAGGTTAATTCTCTTTTCGACTTTTAGTTCTACTAAGGTTTTCCCTGAAAAATAAGGTTTTAGAAAATGAACACTTTCCTACTTCAACTTCTTCTGTAAATTGGCATCAATTGCATCCAGAAATCCTTCGGTTGTCAGGTATTGATCGGTTTTAATGTCATTTCCGTAAATCAGCATGGCCAAATCTTTGGTCATTTTTCCGCTTTCCACAGTTTCGACGCATGTTTTTTCGATTGCTTCTGCAAAATTGATCAGCTCCTGATTTTCGTCCAGTTTACCACGGAATTCCAATCCGCGTGTCCATGCGTAAATGGATGCAATTGGATTGGTCGAAGTTGGTTTTCCCTGCTGGTGCTGGCGGAAATGGCGGGTAACAGTTCCGTGTGCAGCTTCGGCTTCCATTGTTTTTCCGTCCGGAGTAATCAATGTCGAAGTCATCAGCCCAAGTGAACCAAATCCCTGAGCAACAGTGTCCGATTGAACATCGCCATCGTAATTTTTGCATGCCCAAACAAATCCACCTTCCCATTTCATGCAGGCAGCAACCATGTCGTCAATCAGGCGGTGTTCGTAGGTAATTCCAGCTTCAGCAAAGGCAGTTTTAAATTCAGCATCAAATATATCCTGAAAAATATCTTTAAAACGGCCATCGTATTTCTTCAGTATGGTATTTTTAGTAGAAAGGTAAAGTGGCCATTTTTTCGACAAAGCCTGGTTCATGCAAGCGCGGGCAAAACCGGTGATCGATTCGTCGGTATTGTACATTGCCATTGCCACGCCATCTCCGGCGAAATCATAAACTTCAAATGAAGTTTCCTTTGTGCCATCTTCAGGAGTGAAAGTAATCGTGAGTTTGCCTTTGCCTTTGGTTACAAAATCGGTTGCCTTGTACTGATCGCCAAATGCGTGACGGCCAATACAGATCGGCTGTTTCCATCCGGGAACAAGTCTCGGGATGTTGCTGATAATGATTGGTTCGCGGAAAACGGTGCCGTCAAGTATATTCCGGATGGTTCCGTTCGGCGATTTCCACATTTTTTTCAGGCCGAATTCTTCCACGCGTGCTTCATCGGGAGTAATGGTTGCACATTTAATTCCAACTCCGTATTTTTTTATTGCATTTGCTGCATCAACAGTTACCTGGTCGTTTGTCAAATCGCGGTTCTCCATTCCCAGATCGTAGTATTTAATGTCCACATCGAGGTAAGGGAAAATCAGTTTTTCTTTGATAAACGTCCAGATTACCCGGGTCATTTCATCTCCATCCAGTTCAACAACCGGGTTTAATACTTTAATTTTTGTTATCATATTCATAATTTTTTAACCACATAGACATATAGGCCACATAGAAAAATGAAAACTATGTGGTCTATGTGCCTATGTGGTTGTTTTTATAATTTATTAAAGGTTTTGTTTACGAATTAAATCCAATGCTGAACCGGCTATAAACCAGTCGATTTGCTGCTGATTGTAGGTATGATTCAGCATGATAATGTCTTTTGAATTATCAGCATGAACTACTTCCAGAGTTAATGATTTTCCTGGTGCAAATTCTTTCAGATCAATAAAGTTAAAGGTATCGTCTTCCTGGATTAACTCGTAATCGGCTTCGTTTGCGAAAGTCAATCCGAGCATTCCCTGCTTTTTAAGGTTGGTCTCGTGAATACGGGCAAACGACTTCACAATCAACGCTTTTACGCCCAGATGACGGGGTTCCATGGCCGCATGTTCGCGCGATGAACCTTCTCCGTTATTGTGGTCGCCCAC
>JAUYEQ010000675.1 GCA_030691295.1 Bacteroidota bacterium | reverse complement strand
GAAGAGAGGATTTTTATATGTCGTACTGATTGTTTTGCTTTCAGGAAGCTTACAGCAACTTAAAGCACAGCAAGTTACTGTTAAGGCCAGTATCGACTCAACAAATATACTCATCGGTGATCAGATAAAGCTTATACTGGAAATTGAAAAGCCCAAAAACATGGACGTTCAGTTCCCACTGATTCCCGACACTTTAGGCGCCGGCATAGAGGTAGTTCAGCGCCTTCCTGTTGATACATTAAAGCTGGAAAATAAAGAACGGGAAACCCTGTCGCAAAGTTATTACATTACCTCATTTGACAGTGGTGTACATCAGATTCCATCCTTCTACTTCAAACTCAAATTTGACAGGATGCTGGATTCTGTTGCAACAAAGGCACTTGCATTTCAGGTGTTTACAATGAAAATCGACACCACAAAAGGGCCGGTCGATATCAAACCCCCTTACAGCGCTCCTGTAAGTTTAAAAGAAGTCACTCCCTACATTCTGGGAATTATTCTGATTGCGGCGATCCTGTTTTTCATTTTTTATTACATCAAGTGGAAGAAAAAGAATGTACCGTTGTTCCGCAAACCTGAAAAACCATTGGAACCCGCCCACATCATTGCATTGCGCGAACTCGACCGGATTAAAGCACAAAAATTGTGGCAATCGGAAAAAATCAAACAATATTACAGTGAAGTGGCCGACACGGTGCGTGCTTATATTGAAAACAGGTTCGACATTCCGGCAATGGAACAGACTTCGGCTGAAACCATTGGTGTATTCAAGCAAAACAAAGAATTGATCGATGGCACTTCGCTCGATCAGATACAGCATATTTTAAGTCTGGCCGATTTGGTTAAGTTTGCCAAATACAAACCATTGCCCGACGATAATAACCTGACATTGATGAATGCATATTTCTTTGTCAACCAAACGAAAAAAGCAGAAGTTAAAGCTCCTGAAAAATCTGTTAGTGAGTCTGACGGAGCAGTAGAAGAAGAAGTAGCTGTATAAAAAACGAATGAAAATGAACGGAATAAGTTATAACAATCCAGAGTTTTTTTACCTGCTTCTTGTTTTACTGCCCATGATTGCGTGGTACATCTGGAAGCAAAAAAAAGCTGGAGCCAGTATTCAGTTTTCTTCGGATATGGGTCTTGCCCTGATACCGAAAAGCTGGAAATATTATTTCAGGCACAGTGTATTTGTGCTTCAAATACTTAGTTTATCGTTGCTGATTGTAGCACTTGCCCGGCCTCAATCGTCAAATAGCTGGTCGAATGTGACCACACAGGGAATTGATATTGTGATTGCCCTCGACATTTCGAGTTCGATGCTGGCAATGGATTTCAGGCCAAACAGAATTGAAGCCGCCAAGGATGTTGCGACCCAATTTATTTCAGGACGAACCAACGACCGCATCGGGCTGGTTGTATTTTCGGGCGAAAGTTTCACTCAATGTCCGCTAACCACCGATCGTGCAACAGTAATCAACCTGTTTCAAGGTATTGAAAGCGGCATGATTGAGGATGGAACAGCCATTGGAAACGGTTTGGCAACTGCTGTTTCGAGGCTGAAAGACAGCGATGCGATTAGTAAAGTAGTGATTTTACTAACCGACGGCGAAAACAACCGGGGTGAAATTGCACCTGTAACTGCTGCCGAATTGGCTAAAACTTTCGGAATCCGAGTTTATACCGTTGGGGTTGGAACAATCGGAACGGCTCCCTACCCTGTTCAAACGCCTTTTGGGGTGCAGGTTCAGGATGTTGAAGTGAAAATTGACGAAGTCACGCTGGAAAAAATTGCAGCAACAACCGATGGAAAATATTTCAGGGCTACCAACAACAACAAACTGACTGAAATATATTCGGAAATCGACAAGTTGGAGAAATCAAAAATTGATGTTAAGGAATTCAGCAAAAGAGAGGAAGAGTACCTGAAGTACGCCATTGCCGCGGCAATTTTGCTCATATTGGGCATGTTTCTGAAAACAACCATTTTCAGGAATATACCCTGAGAGGAAGTATGCAGTCTCAGTTTTCAGTCGCAGAAAACTGAGCAAACCGAAAAGTTTTGGGTATTGCCCTTGTCAATGGCAACATAAAACCTAAAAAATAAAATTTTGAATAACCAAGATTGAATAACCAATAACCATTACAAAAGCGAACTTGGAACTTTGAACGTGAAACTTGAAACTTTGAGAAATGTTTAGAATAGCAAACCCAGAATATTTATACGCGTTGCTGCTGATTCCGGTATTGATTGCCTTTTTCTGGTATTCCAGAATACAGCGAAAAAAGGCGCTTAACCGGTTCGGACAGAAGGAAATCCTTTCTGTTTTGATGCCAAATGTCAGCGCAGGCCGCCCTGCGATCAAATTTATTGTGCTTTTACTGGCACTTGCCAGCATCATCATTGGCATTGCACGACCACAATTTGGCTCGAAGCTGAAAACAGTAAAACGCGAAGGAGTTGAACTCATTATTGCACTCGATGTCTCGAACAGCATGATGGCCGAAGACATTCAGCCCAACCGGCTGGAACGTTCGAAAAGGGCAATTTCGCAGCTGGTTGATAAACTCAGCAACGATAAAATCGGATTGATTGTTTTCGCAGGCGAAGCTTACACACAGCTGCCAATTACAGCTGACTATGTATCGGCAAAATTATTTCTGAATTCGTTCAGCCCGCAAATAGTGCCCACACAAGGAACTGCCATTGGAGCGGCAATTGATCTTGGCATCAAGTCGTTCAGTCCGCAATTTGAAGGGAGTAAAACTATAATAGTGATTACTGACGGCGAAAACCATGAAGATGATGCTGTTGGCTCTGCAACAAATGCAAACAAGTTAGGAATTGTGGTGCATACCATCGGGATGGGATTGCCTCAGGGCGGACTTATTCCGGTCTCTTCGAACGGACAGCAAGGTTACCGGAAAGACAATCAAGGCAATACCATTGTTACCAAGCTGGACGAACCTATGTTGCAAAAAATTGCACAAGCCGGGAAAGGAATATACATCAGGGCAAATAACACACAGGATGGCCTGAATACACTTTTCAACGAGGTCAATAAAATGGAAAAAACCGAAATGGAATCGCAGGTTTATGCTGATTACGATGATCGGTTCCAATACTTTTTGGCATTGGGGCTGTTTCTGATTTTGTTGGACTTTCTGATACTTGAGCGAAAGAATAAATATCTGAAGAATTTTAAACTGTTTAGCGAAAGGAAATAAAACGATGAAACAATTAAGTTTAATGATCATTTTTCTGTTTGCTTTGGCAATTTTAACCCATGCTCAAAACGAACGGAAATTTGTAAGACAGGGAAATAAATACTATGGTGCAGCCTTAAAGGACACTACAAAAATCGACTCGACATTGTTCAACAAAGCCGAAATTGAATACCGTAAAGCCCTTGATAAAAAACCAACTGACCCGAAATGGAATTTCAATCTGTCGAATTCGTTATACAAACAGATGAAGTTTGAAGAATCGGCTGAGAAATTCAAGGAAATATCTGAGCTGGCAACCGATAAAGTTGAAAAAAGCTATGCGCTTCACAACATGGGCAACTCGCTGCTCATGAACAACAAGCTGGATGAAAGTATTGAAGCTTACAAACAAGCGCTGAGAAACAATCCGAAAGATCTTGAGACAAAATACAATTTACTGTATGCCATGAACCTGAAGAAAAAACAGGAAGAAGAGCAGAAAAAACAGGATAAAAATAAAGATCAGGATAAGGACAAGGACAAAGATAAAGACCAGAACAAGGATCAGGATAAGAAAGATCAGGATCAGCAAAAGCAGGATCAGCAACAACAGCAGCAGCCGCAAAATAAAATATCGAAGCAAAATGCTGAACAAATGTTGCAGGCACTTGAAACACAGGAAAAGAAAACCCAGGAAAAAGTAAAAAAAGTGCAGGCGTTAAGAGCCAAATCGAAGCAAGTAGAGAAGGACTGGTAACAAAAAAGTTCCAGGTTCAAAGTTTCAAGTTTCAAGTTAGTCACGTGATTGGAACTTTAAACGTTAAACTGGAAACTTTAAACTTTTCGCTATTTTTGAAGCCTTGAAAAAAAGAAACCTTGAAGATACTATGATCAGAAAATTAAATATTCTACTGATATTGCTATTTGTTGGATATTCAGCAATGGCCGACAACACCCGGTTTATCATGGAGGCTCCTGAAATTGTTGGCCTCGGAGACCAGTTCCGGCTGGGTTTTACCCTGAACGAAAAGGGCTCCGATTTACAATTGCCCGATCTTTCAAATTTCGATGTGCTGATGGGTCCGTCAACATCTCAAAGTTCAAGTATTCAGATTATTAACGGAAAGACAACCCAATCAACCAGCTTCTCATACATTTTTGTACTTCGCGCCAAAAAAGAAGGTAAATTTACCATTCGCCCGGCCTCCATCAAGGTTGACGGTAAAATATACGAATCGAACAGCCTTGAAATTCAGGTTGCAAAAGGACAGCCACAACAGTCAGCAAGTCAGCAGAATCAGCAAAATCAGGCAGAAGCGGAAGCCTCTCCCACCGGAAACATCAGCAAGGACAACCTGTTTGTGAAGCTAAATTTGGACAAAACCAACGTATCAAAGGGCGAGCAAATAATTGCAACTGTTAAATTATATCTTAGCCAGAATGTTCCGCTCAGTGGTTTCGACGAAGTGAAATTACCCTCTTACGAAGGATTCTGGACCAAAGAAATTGAAGTACCACAACAAGTTAATTTCACCCGCGAAGTATATAACGGCAAAATCTATCAGGTTGGAGTACTGAAAAAAACCATTCTGTTTCCGCAACAAACAGGCGCTATCCGTATCGATCCATTCGAGATTACCTGTTTGGTTCGCCAGCGTGTTGGTCAGCAGCGGGGATTCTTTGACGATTTTTTCGACAACTACCGCGTTGTAAAAGCAAAAGTTGTGAGCGACCCGATTTCAGTAAATGTAAAGGATCTGCCCAATCAGCCATCCAATTTTTCAGGAGCCGTCGGATCATTCACTTTTTCAGGAGCATTGGATAAAAACAATATAAAATCGAACGAGGCTGTAACGCTTAAGCTTACTGTTAACGGAACCGGAAACCTTACGCTTATCAATCCGCTGAAAGTTGTATTGCCCGAGGATTTTGAAACCTATGAACCCAAAACAAGTAACCGAATCACGGCGAATGACAACGGACTAAGCGGATCCATTACATTTGAATATCTTTTCATTCCAAGATTTGCAGGTAATTTTACCATTTCACCTGTTCAGTTTGTCTTTTTCAACCCGGCAACCCGGCAATACGAAACCCGTTCGACCGAAGCCTTTAAAATAAGCGTTGAAAAAGGAACAGATGACCCGAATGCTCCAGTTGTAAGTTCGTACTCGAAACAAGATGTTAAAATGATCGGGAAAGATATCCGGTTTATCAAACAAAACAAGTCGAAACTCAAACCAAAAGGAAGTTCATTTTACGGTACCCTTGAATTTTACGCTATTTACCTGCTGAGTTTGATTGCCTTTGCAATTGTATATGTGCTGAACCGGAAAAAAATAAAAGAAAGCGCGAACATTGCTTTGGTTCGAAACAAACGAGCCAACAAAGTTGCGCTGAAGCGACTTAAAGCAGCAGCCGGCTTTCTGAAACACAACCAGGCTGAAAAATTCTATGAATCAGTTATAAAAGCGCTTTGGGGATATTTGAGCGACAAACTTTCGATACCGGTAGCCGAGCTTAACCGTGAAAAAGCATCGGCCACGCTGACAGCCAAAGGAATTAATCAGGAAGTTGTAAATGAACTGATGAAAATTATTGACGACTGTGAATTTGCACGATATGCACCCGCTGCATTTTCGGGAACCATGACAGAAATTTACGATGGTGCAGCCAAAGTAATGGGTATTTTTGAAAAGCAAATCAAGTAACAACAGAAACAATTTCGCACATGAAACGACTATTCAATACCATACTGGCAATCTTGATTACCACTACCCTCTATGCACAGGGCGATCTGCTCCAAAAAGCAAACGACCATTATATTAAAGATGAATTCAACGAGGCGATTGAGGTTTACAATCAAATATTAATGTCAGGCCTCGAATCGAAAGAAGTTTATTTCAACCTTGGCAACGCATATTATAAAACAGCACAATATACTCAGGCCATCCTGAATTACGAACGGGCAAAACTACTTTCTCCTGACGACGAGGACATCGACTTTAACCTTCAGGTTGCCAACCAATACGTAGTTGACTCAATTCAGGAACTGCCCGGAATATTTATTATCAGGTGGTGGAATTCGGTCATCAACAGCCAAACTACCGACACATGGGCGTTCATCAGTATTGTAAGCTTTCTGTTGTTTTTAACTTTGGCAGGATTGTACTTTTTCGCCCGATCGGGCGATGTGCGCAAAATCGCTTTCTGGTCTGCCTGCTTTTTGATCTTTATTTCACTTTTTAGCTGGTCGTTTGCCGCCAAACAAAAAAGCTGGCTCGTCAACCATACTTATGCCATTGTAATGCAGCCAACAGTTACCGTAAAAAGTTCTCCTTCCGAAAAAGGAACCAATTTGTTTGTAATTCACGAAGGTTTGAAAGTTAAAATTACCGACAAACTGGGAGATTGGCTCGAAGTTCGCCTGGCTGATGGCAACAAAGGATGGCTTTTAACCGAATCTATTGAAAGAATATAATAAATGGAATTCATTGACAACCATTTCCTTTAACGGTTGTTAATAAACTTAAAATTTAGAACTATGGCTTATAATTTACTGAAAGGCAAGCGAGGGATTATTTTTGGAGCCCTGAATGCCGATTCAATTGCATGGAAAGTTGCTCAAAGAGCATTCGAAGAAGGTGCATCATTTACCTTGTCAAACACCGGAGTTGCAATGCGTATGGGCGATACGGCCAAACTGGCTGAAGCATGCAACACAATTGCGATTGAAGCCGATGCAACCAGCGTTGAAGATTTGGAAAACCTTTTCAAACAATCCATGGAAGTGCTGGGAGGCAAAATAGACTTTGTACTGCATTCGATCGGAATGTCGCCAAATGTTCGCAAAGGCCGTCATTACAGCGATCTGGACTATAATTATCTAACAAAAACGCTTGACATTTCAGCGGTTTCGTTTCACAAAGTATTGCAGGTTGCACGTAAGCTGGATGCCATCAGCCAGTGGGGTTCGGTGGTTGCATTGTCGTATGTGGCTGCCCAACGTACTTTCTACGGATACAACGATATGGCCGACGCCAAAGCGCTACTTGAGTCGATTGCCCGCAGTTTCGGATACATTTACGGACGCGAACGCAATGTGCGCATCAACACAATTTCGCAGTCGCCAACCCTGACAACTGCCGGAGCAGGCGTAAAAGGTATCGGTCAGTTGCTCGATTTTTCTGAAAGGATGTCGCCACTTGGCAATGCAACCGGTGACGAATGTGCCGACTATTGCATCACACTTTTCTCCGATTTGACGAAGAAAGTTACCATGCAGAATCTTTTCCACGATGGAGGTTTCTCCTCAATGGGAATGAGTCTTCGTGCCCTGACCCAATATGAAAAAGGTCTTGGCTGCGAATGCGAGTGTGGAAAAGCAGAACCCTGCGATGATCACCCATTTGACTAGAGAAAGCAAAATATTAATACAAAAAACCGGCTCATCACCGGTTTTGTTTTTTATTAATTACCCCTGTAATCTTCGTCCCATCTGTCCATGGGGTTGCCCGGAAATGAAACCGTTTTCCATGAGAACTTAAAAACGTGCGGCTTTACCAAACGTTTATAATCTGCATAACTTAATTTAATCAGTTCAGTATGGGTGCCGGCATTGAATGCAATTTCCTTGTGTTCTGTCAGCGAATCGGCAACATAAACTGCCATACCGTAAAGATTTCCAAAAGGTGGCATTGCACCTATTTCGCAATCAGGAAACCTATCTTTAAATTCGGCCTCACTGGCCAATGTAACATTTTTTGTTCCGAAGATTTCCTTAAGACTATCAAAATCAATATGGTAAGAAGCTGGCAATACTGCCATTGCCATTTCACCATCGACTTTAATCATGACCGTTTTTGCAAACTCTTTTCCTGAAACGTGAGCCGATGCCGCAATCTCCTGGGATGTGTAGGCGCTTGAATGTCTGACTGTCAAATACCTGACATTGGTTTCATCAAGAAAGGCCTTTAGTTTTTTTACTGGCATAATCGTTTTTTTAAAGGTTAAAACAGCAAAATGAAATTCACTATTGAAGAAATTCAAAAAAAAGCAACCCGAAGTCTTGAATGAAATTTTACATCTATTTGTAAAGAATGTTTCAAAAAGGATTCACAAATATCACCTGTCGGTAAATTAAAAATGGTCCTATAATTAATGCTGTGGGTATTATTGCTTTGTCCGGAGAAAACTCATTTTTTAAAACCTTATTTTTCAAAGCAACCTTAGTAGTAATGGTTCGTGATTATGAATTTCACCTTATTACCTTATTGATTTTCAAATAAATAATGTTAACAACAAGGGGAATTATACTTACTACTGAGGTTGAAAAAATTGAAAATAAGTTTATTTTTCAATTAATTTCCTCGCCTGAAATTTACTTTGTATTCAGTAAATATTCTTACCAACACCAAATTTCCCAGAACCATTACTTATTCACTCTCACCGACACGAGACGATAATAAATTGTCATTGGATCATTTAAAGTCATCGCTTGCAATAAAACAAACAATGAAAATAAATGACACAAAGTAAATGACAAACAATGAACCTTAACGGTTTTCCTCTGCAAACGCACGTCCCCGGCGCAAAGCTTCGAGGTTCATGTTCACAACGGCTTCGCCTTTTCGCTCAAAAATGGTGCGGATGCCATTCTCAATTTTAGAGAATTCGATGTCGATAAAAGGTGATGCGGCGCCCAGCATTACCATGTTCGATGCGCGCGAACTGCCAACTTCCTTGGCAATTGCATCAGCATCGATGGCAATAAAACGCGGCAATTTATGGATTTCGGCCAACACCAGTTCGATGTCGGGATAGTTTGGGATGTTGATAAATGGAGTGATGTTGGTTACCAGGTATCCAGTTTCTGAAAGATATGGCAGATAACGAAGCGATTCCATCGGCTCTACCGACAAAATCAGATCAGCACTTCCGCCGGGAATTAAATCCGAAGAAATGGGTTGATCGGAAATGCGCATGTGCGAATAAACCGCTCCGCCACGCTGACTCATTCCATGTGTTTCTGCTTGTTTAATGAGCAGTCCGTCGGCCAACGCAGCTTCACCCAATGCGGTTGCGATCGATAAAATTCCCTGTCCGCCAACTCCTGCTAATATGATGTCTGATTTCATGTTGTTATTTTAAAAGCCCCACCCCAACCCTCCCCGAAAGGGAGGGCCTTGGCGTAGCGTAAGTTCTAAATGCTTTTTTCAAAGAATATTTTCCCAATCTTCAAGTCCTAAGCTCCCTCTCCTTTGGAGAGGGCTGGGGAGAGGCTTTTGGCTGTCTATTTCTGATTCCTCTTCCTGCTGCTGGCGCGCTGAATGCACT
Source organism: Bacteroidota bacterium (assembly GCA_030691295.1). GTDB lineage: Bacteria > Bacteroidota > Bacteroidia > Bacteroidales > Prolixibacteraceae > Aquipluma. The sequence goes on along the minus strand of JAUYEQ010000675.1, from coordinate 3,302 downwards.
CGCGGCGCGGAATGATGACAGAAACTCCTTCGTAAGCAAATTCCTGACGGAACAGGCGCACCATTTCTTCATGGTTTTTCCGCAACGGAACGATGGTGTGAATGTGCGCCGGATCGACTCCAACGCCAATGCAAATCGATTCAATTTTTCCCAAGGCTGAAGAGTCCTGTCCACCGGTCATCGAAACCGACTCGTTGTCAGAAATAACAATGGTTATACTGGATTTTTCGTTCACAGCATCGAGCAGTCCGGTAATTCCTGAATGTGCAAACGTTGAATCACCAATCATGGCAACCGATGGAATCAGACCTGCATCTGCAGCTCCTTTTGCCATTGTAATAGAAGCGCCCATATCCACACACGAATAAATGGTTTCGTAAGGAGGCAAAGCGCCCAATGTATAACAACCAATGTCAGAGAATACGCGTCCTTTGGTATAATCGGCCAGCGCTTCGTTCATCGCTACATAAGCATCCTGATGACCGCAACCCTGACACAATGCCGGCGGACGGTTGGCCACTACTTCAGGAATATTGTAAGCCTGGAAAGATTCTTTACCCAATGCTTTTGCAATCAAATCGGGATTCAATTCGCCATCGCGGGGCAAAGTTCCGTCCAGTCGACCTTTTACCGGAGTTCCGTTGGCAAAAAAGCCTTTCAGCGATTCTTCCACCATTGGGGCGCCTTCTTCCAAAACCAATAATTCGTCGCATTCCAGATTGAGCCGTTTGATAAGTTTTTCAGGAAGCGGATATTGTGATATTTTTAAGACAGGGAAAGGACAAGTTCCGTTCGGATAATGTTCCATCAGATAATTGTAGGCAATTCCGCAGGCCACAATTCCAAGACTTTTATCTTCTCCTTCTTCGTATCGGTTGTATTTTGATTCTTCTGAAAGTTTCAGGAACAAATCCTGCCTTTGCAGCAATCCCTTGTATTTGCGACGGGCGATGGCCGGAAGCAGAATAAACTGACGTGGATCGGCTGGCATTGAAAGCTGGTTTTCGTCGAGAACTTCACTACACTCAACTCCGGCACGCGAATGCGCCAAGCGGGTTGTGATCCGAAGCATTACCGGCACTTTGGTGAGTTCTGACAGGGCAAATCCTTCGCGGGCCATGTCGTAAGCTTCCTGCTGCGACGAAGGTTCAAGAATCGGAACCATGGCAAACTTTCCGTAGAAACGCGAATCCTGCTCGTTTTGCGACGAATGCATTGAGGGATCGTCTGCCACTGTCAAAATTAGTCCGCCGTTTACACCTGTCATGGCTGCATTGATAAAAGCATCAGCCGCCACGTTCAGGCCTACATGTTTCATGCACGACATGGCTCGTTTTCCGGCATACGACATTCCAAGGGCAGTTTCGAAGGCTGTTTTTTCGTTGGCCGACCATTTCCGGTGAATATTTCGTTCTTCCGCCAAGGGATGATCCTGTATAAATTCTGTAATTTCTGTAGAAGGTGTTCCGGGGTAGGCGTAAACTCCTGACATCCCGCCATCAATGGCTCCCTGTCCGATTGCTTCAACCCCTAAAAACAAATGCTTTTGCATAGTAAGTTTTTTAATTTCAAAATCGGGATCAAAAATAGCGGAATCTGCCAGTAAAAAAACCACATAAATCCAGTTTGACGAAATTTGTCCGTATTTAGATTCGTTCTAAAAAGTATTCAGAAAAAATGAATAAATTGGCAATTCAATTATTCAATAAAAACCAACTAATCTGAATTACTATGAAAAACCTTCTGTTTATTGCTTTCGTATTTGTAATTATGACTTCGTGCCAGCCAAAGCCAGTTTCAAACGGATCGCCTGCCGATTTTAAAATTTTTAAAGGAACCAATGTTGCCCATTGGCTTTCGCAGTCGAAATCGCGTGGTGCCGAACGCGACAGTTTCTTTCAGGAAAAAGACGTGATAGCAATTAAAGAACTTGGCTTCGACCACATTCGGCTGCCCATTGACGAGGAACAAATGTGGGATACAACTGGTGCGCGCCACGAAGATGCGTTTAAGCTGATGAAGGATGGAATTGACTGGAGCATAAAACATCAGCTAAAAGTGATTGTCGATTTGCACATTTTGCGTTCGCATCATTTTAATGCCGAAGTAAAACCATTGTGGACTGACCCCAAAGAGCAGGAGAAATTCTACCAGCTTTGGGTTGATCTTTCTGCAGCACTCAAAAAATATTCGGTGGGCGATGTGGCTTACGAACTGATGAACGAAGCTGTGGCCGATGACCCTGAACAATGGAACAATTTAGTTGCCAATGCGATGAAAACAATTCGCGCCATTGAACCTGAACGCATCATTGTAATTGGCTCGAACAAATGGCAATCGGCTCAGACTTTTGATGTTTTAAAAGTTCCAAATGATAAAAACATTATACTGAGTTTTCATTTCTACGAACCATTTTTGCTTACCCATTATCATGCAAGCTGGACACATCTGCGCGACTATGCTGGTCCGGTTCATTATCCCGGAGAATTGTTGAGCCAGTTAGAATTTGATGCTCTGTCAGCAGATCAGCAGGTGACTGCAAAAGACTTTGTTGGCAAAACCTGGAACATGGAAAAGCTGGAAGAAATGATGCAACTACCGATTCAGAAAGCAAAAGAGCTTGGACTTCAGTTGTATTGCGGCGAATATGGTGTTATTGCCGGCGCTCCTGAAGAAGACCGGATCCGCTGGTACAACGACATGATTTCAGTTTTCAACAAAAACGGCATCGCTTCGGCCAATTGGAACTACAAAAGCGGATCGTTTGGAATGGATCTTGGAAACGGAACAAAAAATGAAGCCATGATTCAGGCGGTTACCCGAAAATAGAATTGCCTAAAGCAATAATTGATCAGCCAATGCAACCTTAACCGGTGAACTGGTTATGAAAGCCGGAAAACGAATGTTGAGCTTGTACATTACCGGCGACACCGGTGAATTATAAAACTTCGCCGTGGAAGGGTAATCACACCCTCTCACGGCGAAATTGATTTTAACCGGGATGAAGGGAGAATTATGCCTGATAACCGAAAAAGTCAACCTATCTGATATAATTATATACAACCATCAAAAAAAAATGGGTTGTTTTCTTAGCGAGACTATATAGATATTTGAATATTCCATATAAATAAAAAAGCCTCACTTTTCTGTGAAGCTTTTTTTTGCGGTGCGGACGGGACTCGAACCCGCGACCCACGGCGTGACAGGCCGTTATTCTAACCAACTGAACTACCGCACCAATAGCAGTATTTTAAACTCGTGTGTAAATTTTGTGTGGCGGTGCGGACGGGACTCGAACCCGC
>JAUYEQ010000664.1 GCA_030691295.1 Bacteroidota bacterium | reverse complement strand
CAAACCCATGTGCTCGATACTCGAATAGGCAAACATGCGCTTGATATTTATAACCTTTGTCATGTAAACAGTGGCTACAAATATGGAGAGTATGGCCGAAACGAAAATCACAATGTTGGCCCAGTGATGCAAAGGGGTATGGGCAATTACAATATAAAACCTGAAAATGCCGATAAAACCCATGTTCATTAAAGCACTCGATAACAGCGCGCCAGCTGGTGCGGGAGCTTTGTCCTTGGCATCAACTCCGGCAGTGTACATCGGAACCAATCCGAGCTTGGCAGTAAATCCGGTGAAAATAAACAGGAAAGCAAGCCTCAGCCAAAATGGATTTAACTGGTCGCTTTTGGCCATCAGGTTGGAGTACGACAAATCTTCGGAACCGGTTCCCTGAAGTGAAAGGCTTAGAAACAGAATGCCAATAAATACAAATGTGATACTAATGGCACAAATGAAAACATATTTCCAGGTGCCTTCGAGTGCCAGTTTGTTACGGTGATGGTAAATCAACGCAGAGGCGCTCAGTGTCGTTAATTCAGTAAAAATCCAGACAACGGCAATGTGATTGGCCAGATAAGCAGCACCAATTGAGGTAATCAGCAGTACTATTGCCGCAAAATATACACTTCTGGATTGGGGCGATTCGTCGTGGCGATTGATATACAAATAACTGTGAAACAATGCCGGAAGACCAACAACAGTTAAGGTGATCAGGAATAATAGGCCCAACGAATCGGAGGTGAAATACTCCAATTCAGTTCCCCTGTAATTTGAACATTGGTAGATTGTAAAAACAGTTTGCAATAAGCCAAAGAGGATGATCAATACAGTGTTAATGATTACATTCCGATTTGCGAATAACAAACCTGCTATGAGAATACCTCCTGTTAAATAAATTCCGGTCATGTAGTTGTATTTTAATAATCCTTCAAATTGCTTAACTGGTTAACATCGACGTCTTTGAAAACGTCGCCAATTTTATTCAGAAATATTCCCAGAATCAGAACGCTCGCAAAGATATCAAGCATGATACCAAGGTTTACGAGCATCGGCATTTCGTTTCCAACTGCCAGCGACAATACAAAAACCCCGTTTTCAATGATCAGGTAGCCCATAACATGTGTGATTATTTTCTTGCGTGAAGCGATGAAATACAAACCGGTGAACAGCGTTGAAAGCGCTACAATGAAAAATATCTTGTCCAGATTATCATCTTTTACCGAATTGGCCAGCAATATGGTTACGACAATAATGATGGTCGTGATTACAAGTGACAGAAAATTGGGTATGTATGGTTCGGCTTCGCGGGTGATGTTGTTCCGTTTGATCAGATGATCTAAAAACAAGGGAACCGCTATTGCTTTGAAAACAATGGTTTCAAGCAGAATAAGCACCAGGTTTAAAGTATTGATCTCCTGCAACTGCAAAAAAGTTACCCCAAAGAGTATAAATCCCTGAAGCGCCAAAACCTTCACGTAAGTGATGATCCGGTTGGCGATGGAAACATACAAAAGGGTGATAATGAAAACTATTAAAAGTACGTCAATCATTTTCGTAAGTATTAAACAAATTTTCCCAGGACAAGCAATACGCCTAAAAAGATCAGCAAACTGACCGATGAAAGTGCAAAAATAAACTGCGGGTTATGGCTCATCCTGTAACGTGCCATGAACGATTCGATGATCCCGACTGAAACGGCAAAGGCAAACTGAATGAAGAAAAACGCCGGAATGGCATACAATAAAGACAGTTCTCCAATGTATAAGTTGGCAATGAGTGTTCCGTACATAGCGAATTTCAGATATCCGGTCGAAAGGATCAAACCCAAATCGAAGCCGCTGTTGTCGAGAATCATTACTTCGTGAACCATGGTCAGTTCAAGGTGTGTTTTTGGATCATCGATTGGCATCCGGCTATTTTCGATCATCGCGATCATTACCAGAACAAAAGTGGCCATAATTCCCAGCGCATAAGTAATATACGATCCCAAATGCAAAGTTGAAAAGATCTCAAAGAATGAAGTGTGGCCTGTCAGCAGAGCAAACGAACCCATTAAAATGAAAAATGCAGGCTCGGCAAACATCGAATACAGTGCTTCGCGGCTTGCACCCATGCCTTCGAAACTACTTCCGGTATCCATTGCCGAAATAATGCTGAAGAATTTGCCCAGCGCCAAAACGTAGGCAAAAAAGATAAAGTCGCCATCGAAACTTATAATTCCTTTGGTTGAACCGAATGGAACCACCAAAATTGCCATCACTACCGATGAAAAATAGACTACCGGGGCAATCTGGAATACAAAGCTGGTAGTTTCGCTGTAAACCGAACCTTTCTTAAATAGCCTCCACATATCTTTTACAGGCTGAAAGATGCCTGGCCCTTTTCTTCCGGACGAAATACTTTTTGTCCGAATGATAATTCCGGTGAAGAAAAGGCTTGCGATAAGTATGAGTACCAAACTTAGCATATTATAAATGGTTTAAGAATTGTAAAATTATTAAAAAACTGTCGATCAAAACCTGGATAACTATTACTGAAGCGATGAAAGATATACTGTTCCGATAAAAACAATCAATATAAATACAATACCATAAAGAACATAAGCCTGAATCCGCCCATTCTGGAAAAACTTAAACAGATCGATAAATAAACCGAGGTATTTAATTGCGGGATTTATCAGCCAATGTTCCCAAAAGTCGAGATAGGAAGATGAATATTTTCTGCTCACAGGAAATATTTCATTGGATTTCAATTCGTTAAAATTCTTTTCTTCGATCAGCACAAAGTTTAAAAGCTTGCTCAAAGGTTTTGTAAACGACTTTCCGGAGTATTGCATGCGGCTTGTTGGAGCAGTATATCCACATCCCCAGGTTGAATTGTAAGTGATTTCACGTTTCCGTGTAATCGCTCTCCGGATAAAAAACAAAAGTCCAATTCCTGCAAGAAACAGAAATGAATACAAACTAATGTGCTGCATAACTGATGAGTAACGGAGATAATCTAAATTCCCGACTTCCATGCTGGCATGAAAAACTCCGTTAAGAATGGTCATTATAACATTCAGGAAATAACCCGAAAAGAAAGCAATGGAAAGCATCACCAGCACAATCAGGTATTGCGGAACCAACATGATGTTTGAGACTTCGCGGGGCTCATGATGCAACTCAGTTCTTGCCGAACCCAGGAAAATGGTTCCAAATGTTTTGGTAAAAGCAAACACCGAAATGCCGCCAATGATGCTCATCCCGGCAACTGATACAACCATTAGTGTGGTTTGTGAGATGTCAACTGAATGTATTCCGGCGAGTAATCCGCTATAAATGAGAAATTCTGAGATAAATCCGTTAAAAGGTGGAATTCCGCCAATTGCCAAAGCTCCTATCAGAAACAGCAAAGCTGTATGTGGCATTTTTTTTATCAGTCCGCCCAACTGATTCATATCGCGGGTATGTGTTTGCTGATAAACCGAGCCCACCGAATAAAACAACAACGATTTAAACAGCGAATGATTTAGTACATGTAACAATGCCCCACCAAAACCAAGAAAGATCAATACATTCTGCCCTTTTCCCAAACCAATCAATCCTACTCCGATACCAATTCCGATAATTCCGATATTTTCGATGGTGCAATAGGCCAGCATTTTCTTGAAATCGCGGTGCACGGCGGCATTCATGATTCCGAACAAACCGGTTAAAACAGAGAAGGTTAAAACGATTTCGCCCAATAAAATGTAATCGGCTTTTAAAAAGGTGATAACCCGGAAAATCCCGTAAATACCCATCTTAACAATCACTCCTGACATAATTCCTGAAATATGCGATGGCGCAGCAGGATGGGCAAGCGGCAACCACGAATGCAAACCCATGAAACCGGCTTTCAGGCCAAAACCGAGAAAAAATACAATGAA
>JAUYEQ010000662.1 GCA_030691295.1 Bacteroidota bacterium | reverse complement strand
AAACCCCATTTCCCAAAGAAATGGGGTAAAAAAAGGAAATTAACCATGTAAATACTTATTTAACAGCATGTTATATAACTTAAACCTGACGGCTATGGGATTCCATCCGGGGCTATTGACATTAAATCCCTTCAGGATTTCAAAAAGCAGTTGGTAACTGATTAACAGAATTTTGTCGAACTTCCAAAAAGATTTATTGTATCATGAATTTCAGGATAGAAACCGACACCATGGGCAAGGTTGAAGTACCTTTTAACTGAGAAGCAATTTGATGAATGGGTTGTCCCCCGTGATATGATCGGTCCTGTAAAATAACACCTGCAAAACGGAAATTCTACTCCAAATGTGTGAATAATGTAACTTATTACCAAAGTTATGTAACGCTTGCCGCAAGCAAACTATTTATCTTTATAGAGTCATTCAAATATTGACATAACTGCTCCGCCAGACGCGGATTTTATATAAATAACTAAGAATGCAAAAAGATAAAATAGAAAAACTGGCTTCTGAAAGAGGCAATCCATGCGTAACAATTTCGATGAATACTCAACGGACATTTCCCGACAACCAGAAAGATGTTGTTGAATTAAAGAAACTTATAGAAGAGGCGCATAATCATGTCAAGAACGAATTTGGCCAGCACGGGGTAAATAATTTGCTTTCCAAAATTGACAATCTGGAACAGGAAATAGATGTTACCTACAATTTGGAGAGTATCCATATTTTCCTTTCAGATACAACGACAGAAATAGTAAAATCATCGTGGCCGATACCAAAAAATGTGGTTTCTGTGGCCGAAAATTTTGTGATCAAACCATTGATCAAAGACTTTAACCGCATAGAGGAGTATCTTATTCTTGTGCTTTCTCAATCGGATGTCCGGTTGCTGCGCGCCATTAATGACAGCATTGCCGGAGAAGTAAAAGGTGAAGATTTCGAATTCGCCGACAACCCATATTTCCTGACCAACCTTGATAAATCGAGCGATGGCAAACAGGTTGATAACATGGTCCGTGAATTTTTCAATCAGATAGACAAAGCTGTGGTGAAGATTCACAATAAAACCTCCATGAATGTGGTGGTAATTTGTACCGAAAAAAATTGGAGCCGCCTGTTGCAGGTTGCCGACAAACCTTCCATTTATATCGGAAACTTCAACATAAACAGCAACGATTCGGCAAATCATTCGATTGCAGGCGAAGCGTGGCAAATAGTAAATGAACTTCAGGAAAAAGGCAGGGCAAAAGCCATTCAGGAAATGAAAAAAGCGGTTGGAGAAGGTAAAGTTATTACCGATTTACTAGATATTTTCCTTGCAGTTCAGGCTGGAAGGGGAGATTTGCTGATTACCCACGATGACTATCGCCAGGCTGTAAAAATGAATGGACAATATTCATTTTACCCGGTTGATGATGTTACCCTGCCTGGTGTGATTGATGACATTACCAGCGAAATTGCCTGGGAAGTCATTTCGAAAAAAGGCCGCGCAATATTTACCGATCAGGAAGAATTCAAAACTTTTGGAAATATTGCATTAAAAGTCAGGTATTAAAGAACTTTCAAATTTGAAGATTATGGAAATGCAAAAATTAATCGAGGTAGAATCGTTTTGTAAAAAAAACGACATTGAAATTTCATTTGTCAATACACTGGAACAAAACGGATTGATTGAAATCACAAAAATAGAAGATACCAATTTTTTCAATTTTGATCAATTAATGGAATTGGATAGGTATATTCGGTTTTATTATGAGTTGAATGTAAATCTTGAAGGAATTGATGCCATCAAGCATTTGTTTTGCCGGGTGAATGAAATGTGCGATAAAATTGCTTCATTTCAAAACAAGCGATACCTGTATGACTATAACGGTATCTGATAAAATTAATATGAGTGTGAAATCAGTGATCAGAATAACGATAAAGGCGATCTTTTGGGTCGTCCTTATCTTTGTGCTTTTATTTCTGACCGTTGCCCTACTCATTCAAAAACCTTCAATTCAAACAAAGATCGTTCATTATGCTACTTCCTTTATCAGTAACAAAACCAATACAAAGGTTGAAATCGGAAGTGTCAGCATTGCATTTCCCAAATCAATAGTTCTGGAAGGTCTTTATCTGGAAGACCTCAATCAGGACACTTTAGTTTATGCCGGAAAGGCGAAGATAAACATTGCACTTTACGACTTATTAAAGAGTAAAATCGCCATCAGTTCATTCGGTCTGGAAAATGCAACTGTCAAGCTTCACAGCACCCTGGCAGACCCGCTGTTCAATTACAATTTTCTGCTTACCGCATTTGGCGATACAACCTCGAAAGTAAAATCGGATACACTTTCAGCATCAAAATGGACATTCAGCCTTGATGATATCTCATTGGAAAACATACGGTTTACCTACCACGATGAATATGCTGGAATGAACGTTTTCGCAGGAATAAAAAGTGCGGAAATCGCCGTAGATATTCTTGATCCGGGAAAATCGATTTACCGTTTCGACGAAATGGTTGTAAATGGATTGACAGCAATTGTCCGAAGAATTAATTCCGGAAATATTTCAGCAGGCAATCCTGAAAGCGTTTTACCCAAAATAGTCGCAAATAACATTCAAATCAGCAATTCCAGCATAAGCTTTGCCGATTCAATTGGCAATCTGTCCATCAACGCAATTCTCAGCGAGTCGGAACTGGAAAATTTTTCCATCGACTTGCAAACGGAGCTTTTGAATATTGAATCGATCAACCTCCAAAAAAGTCAAATCCGGTATCACGACTTCAAACCTGAAATCCCATTGGGTTCAGTGGCTGCAACTTCAGAAAACGACTGGCAGGTTTCGGTTAAAAGTATTGAAATGCTCGACAATGTGTTTGTTTATAAAATCGGCAATAATCCTGAACTAAAGGGGTTGTTCGATCCCAAAAATTTAAATTTCAATCATATGGATCTCGTGGCGACCGATTTCTTTTATTCATCAAACCTGACAAAAGCGTCGGTCAAAGAATTCAGTGCAATAGATCAGAATAACTTCGCCTTCACCCATATTGAAACTGATTTCAGTATGGAAGCAAATTCAATTACCACCAACAAACTGAAGTTCACCACCGTTAATTCCAGCATTAATGCTGATTTTAATATCCAATTTTCTTCCCTGAACACATTGATTGATTCGCTGGAATTCAGACATATGGATTTAGACCTGAGAAATCTGCGTTTCAGAAATTCCGATCTGCTCTATTTCAATCCTGAACTGATTGCTCAGCCCTTCTTTAAAAACAGGTCGAACATTACCACCGCTTCAGGAAAAGTTAATGGATCGCTGAATAATCTGAAAGCGAAAAATCTGTCGGTTAAAACCGGCACCAATACGGTCTTAAAAACCGATTTCATCATCAAAGGCTTGCCCGAATATGAAACCGCTTTTTATGATTTCCCCAACCTGAAATTCATTTCAGGTAAAAAAGATTTGGTGACCTTTGCCGGCCCCTACCTTCCCGAAAACATTGAAATTCCCGAAAATATCAGTCTGGAAATGGCTTTCAAGGGAAAGATAAAAGAGTTTGCAACTACCGCGAATGTGACCAGCAGTTTTGGAGCCGCAAATATTATTGCATCCATCGATCCGGCAGAAAATTTCAGCGGCAAAGTAATCATGAGCAGTCTGGATGTTGGTCTGCTTTTAAAAGATACGGTAATGTATGGTCCGGTATCGCTCACCGCCGAAGCTATTGGACAGGGATTGGACATGAACACGATGAAAGCGAAAATCAAGGCTGACGCATCGGAAATATACCTGAACAAATACAACTATCACAATCT
>JAUYEQ010000661.1 GCA_030691295.1 Bacteroidota bacterium | reverse complement strand
CAACAAGCTGGCTCGACAAGGATTGGTAGGTAAATATTTTAGTCGTTTGGTTGTAATTGCCTGATGAAATAGGGACAGACACGTTATTTATCTTCAATGATAAATTGCTGAATCCGATAGTGGTTGTATTCCCAAAGGCGACTATAGCTGTTATCAAAGGAGCCTTCGAAATTTTGTATTCAATCGTATCTACAGGAAGCAAATAAGTCACCATAGGATCAGAAACCGTGATAAGAGAATTGTTGTATTCTGTGCCATCTGTCACGGGATTATTCGGATCGGCAAGCCACGCGCCATCAACAACAAATTTATATTGATGATTCCCTTTTGCCAAATTAGTGGTAAATTCAAACGTGCCGTCACCATTGCTGTCAGTTAATTTATAACCTGGATCTGACATGTTCCATGAATTAATGTTTCCAGCTAAATATACATTCCTGGCAGTTTTATTTGTATATATGAAAGTGACAGGTACTGTTTGCGAGAAGACCATTTGAAATGGAATCAACATCAGGATAAGCAGTCTTAGTTTCATATAATATTTTGCATTAATGTTATAATTATTAGAATCACATATTTCAGAATTGATAATCTATATTATAAATGTCAAAAATCAACATTCATATATTAATCTTTGTTCACAACAAGGATGGAATCAAGTGGAACCTTCTTTTTATTAAGTTCTCCGCTTATGGTGTAAAATTATATCTTGCCCAAAAGCTGCACCAGCCATAAATAGCATGAATAGTGTTGTTTGTATAAATCTTTTCATTATTGTATGTTTTTGCAATTTTCATTCCAGTTGAGAAAACTTTCTTTGGAGGTTTTGCCTTTTTTATTCAGGAACTTTATCCGTTTTACCTTCCGTTTTTTGTTTTATCCCAAATGCCAGATTAATGCCAAAAGCCAGGGATGCAAGTTGTGCTGTTTCATAATTTATCAATTGGCTGAGATTATCAGTAACCACAAATAAATCCGATCCGGGAAGAAGGCGCAACCTTATTCCAAGCCCCAGATTATGATAGGAATAAGCATTGGTATAACTTACAGATGTTGAAAGTTTTCTCCCGAGATACCCATTCAAAGACAGGGTGGCCGAAGCCTTGTTCTCATTTTCGTACATTACATTCTTAACAAGCAATCCAGTGTTCCATTTGGGCGAGAGTTTATAGTTTACCCCCAAATATATTTTTGAAGGTATCTTTATTTTTACCGATTGATTCTTAATTATTTTGGTTGTTTCATTCTCAATCATCGACTTATAACCGTTCTTTTCCCATCTGGAATTGCCAATATCAAGAAAACTTGCCGACACGGAGAATTTTTTACTCAATTCATAATTAACACCCAGATCAAATGCAAATCCAGCATTTTGAAATGGACTTGAGATTTTAATATCCTCCAGCCAATTTTCTGGCAAAATATCTTCATCCGGATTTAGTTCTCCATTTACATCAATTGCCCACGGATTGATGGGAACGGGTAGCCCAATTTGAGCATCACCGGAATATTCAGTTTCAAAATCATATTGCCCGGTTTGAGACACTCTTAAACTTAGCTTGTCAGACTTAATTCCACCCAATGCACCAATCAGCTTTGGCGAAATTCCGATGGTAAGTTTTTCCCCGAATACCCTGCTATAGGTAATTGCAACCTGCGAAAAACTATTAAATACAATGTTCGCTCCTTCAATACTTAAAGGTAATCGGTCGGCGATTTTTTCGTAATCATCCAATAAATACACAAAATTGGAAGGAGCTTTTAACTCCAAAAAGCTTCGGACACTTGCAGACATGGAAAAATACCCTTTGTTTTTCAACCTGAACCCCAAGGCAAACAAGTTGGTTCTTGTTTCAAGGTTAGTTTGGTTAAAATCGCCTATTGAATTGATAAATTTATCGGGATTGTAATTTTCAGATCCCAGATTATCTGTAAAGTCCATGAACTGCCTGGCGTTAAACCCCGAATTATAAATGTCGATTTGGTTACCTCCGATTCCCGGGAGATTCAGGAAGAAGTTGACACGTGGCATCAACGCCGGATTGAAATTTAGTTGTTGCGGAAGGCGGTCCATAAAATACATGGTGTTTTGTGAATACGCATTGAATGCTGCCCCATTCAATAGAAATAATAGAATTAATAAGGGTAATTTTTTCATGTTGGATAATTTTTATTTGGAGCTATTTTTGATAAACGATCTTCACTAATCACTACTTAAATGTTAATTGAATCATTGTTAAAGTCTTTTGAATCATAAGGGTGTATCGGAATCTTCCGTCTATTCCTTTTACTTTTCGGATTGCAGGTTTAATTTCTTTCCATCTTAATTTTCCAATAATAATCATTTACAGTATATACAGTTTTCCAATTTGGGCTATAAAAAATTGCATCGTTAAAATTTTTAACATCTAAATACCATCCCAATCGAGAGTTAAGTACAATTTGACCATTGTAGTATGATAATGATACAGAACCTGAAGGTGTCCAATTATCTCGTGGAGCAGGATTTATTGGATATCTTGTTTCACTTGTAGAGGCATAACCTGAAGAATTACAAGTAAATCTTAATTGTTGATGTAGATATTCAACACCATCTACACCCATTGTATAATAGCTCAAAGTCCAAGATCCTGTGAAATCAAATAATATTATTTTAGCATTAATAGTTTGTATTTTTTTTGATTGATATAGCACATCAAATGAGAAGTATTCGCTAGTGGGTGAATTATTTTTAAACTGAAGGATAAAAGACCCATTTGTTCCTAAAACTGGTACAATTCCGATAGTTACATATGAATTTGTTTTATTAGTTATTGAAATTTGACTGTAATCAATTCCAGTTGCAGTAGTGCCATTATCATTTAATAAAATAAATGACTCTAATTCAGAATTTTCGAAGGCAATCTCAGCGTTTGTTATATGACCTTTAGTGTAATCTGAAAAGCCTAATTTATAAGACTGTGGTTTAAATGTACAGGCTATTTCTTTGGTAAATTCCTTACCATCAAGCTTCCTTTTGTAAGCGATTGTCAGGTTGAAATTGAATTCTGTAGTAGCCGTTGACGTTATTTTTATTTTCCGGGTATTACCTGAAAGTGAAGTGGTGTAACTTATCCGATTATCACTGACTCCTTTAATCTGGATGTCTGCTCCATCAATAGCTTGAATCGATGTTTTTTTTGCACTTGAGCCTATAACAGGTGAATATGACGGATAAGTGCCTACAAGTTTTGAAAACAACGATGTAGCTTTTTGATATAAATTTCTGATTTCATCATCCTTTTTGACAAATGTTTTCTCAGTGTTATAGGCGGAATTAATGTCTGTTTGAATACTTGCATCCCCAGGATTAAGATTACGAAACTCAACAGTCATACTTAAAGCCATTTCAGAATTGTTAGTAAATTCAATAACCTTAGCGCTTTTTAAAACTATATCTACTATTGCATCGGCCAATCCTTGCATTTCTCCTACTTGCTCACCTCTCAGTATTGCAACTTCCCGTGCAATAATAAAGCTGTTAAATACTGCTATAAAAAAAAGGCTGCTAATTAGGGTTGTTGGAGGCACTATTGCCACAGCACTTGCAGCAAGAATTGGGATATGAGCAAGGCAAATAAGTTCCGCGGTTACAAATGATTTTGCGAGTGCGACCAACTTTTCACCAGCATCTTCCTTCAGTGCAATACTTTTAGTTGTATTAACAGAAGAAGATGTAAAAGAAGACGTAAGTCCGGGCATATTCTTTTGTAAGAAGTATGCCAGCATTTCTTTATCGCTTTCAGTTAGCTTTCCCATCAGGAGAGCCCATTCTTCTTTGAGTTGGTTGAGGAGGATTGCACTTTCCGGGGAAATTTGATAATTACGGCCAGGGATTACTTTTGTTATCGAATCAATACATTGGTTTCGTGCTTCTACAAATTCATTTATTACTATCTGTGGATTTATTATTGGATCATATTTGCTTATTGTTAAGCTTAAGGTATTTGCACCTTTAAAACTGGGTATGGTGATGATAACGTTACCAGAAGTAACAATTGGCACAATAAACATGTAGGTGGAATCGCCATTTGCATACCCTTTTATTGTATTCATATTAAAAACGATATCCACCTCATTTTCTGTTACTTTCTTGTCCAGTATAATTTCAAGCATGTCACCGGGTGTCGCTTGGGCAGCGCTTAATGTAAGAGTAGTATCCTCACCCTCAGTGTTATTTGAAGAATCTGTTGCATCTTCTTTTTTACACCCATTTAATAAGAGACATAAAATAAAGGCAAAGAAAATAGTTTTCATAACGTATTGATTTGATGATGTTCAATAATAGATTTGAATTCACAAGGAGTTCAATAATACCATTTGTAGAATGGTGAAAAGCAATAGAATGGTTTTATTCTTTTACCAGTTTCCCATTCTGCACCTTACCATCCACATTCAGTTTGAACAAATACATTCCGCTTTGGAATCCTTCCATATTTACTTTTTCATTGTTGCCAATTGCTTTTGCAAAAAGCTTGCGACCTTGCAGATCGAATAATTCAAAAGAAATTTCGGAATAGGAACCTGGAATACTAAAGGATACGGATTCGGAGAAAGGATTTGGATAAACTTTGGATAATTCTGCATCCAGTTGGTTTATTGCAGTGACATTTACTGGTGAATATGCAAACGCCATTTCATACTCCAATATCCATTCTTTTGTAGATATATTCCATCCATATTCGCTAATTTCTGTGATCATGTGACCGAAATAATTATTCGAATCCTCATCATCACCCCAAGGCAAAATAAGATCATTAAATGTATACCTGTTGTCGTAAGTATACTCTGATTTATAAACATCGTCCCACTGGCTGGTTTGTAAGTCCCAGTTATAGTAATATAAACTCTGTGTATTGTTTCCACTATCATCGTAAATATAGATGTCTTTATTATCAAGTTTCCATTGGTTATTGCTATCCATTTCATATTCAAGAATTTGTGTTAAAAGCCCTTTCGGGTCGTAGGTATATTCATACTTATTATCAGGAGTCCATATCCAGGTGTTGTTGAAATTACTTGCAGATGATTCCAATGATACTACTAAGTTACCCTGTGAGTCATAGGTAGATTCATATTTTGTGCTAGGTTCCCACTGTTTGGAAAAATAGTTGTCCCAGATATAATTAATGTGTTGCGTCTCCTTGCCACTGCCATTATATATGTAATCGTCTTTATACCAGAAAACAAACTGGTTGGTAGATTCATCAAAATATGACATAATTATCTGAATCAGGTTTTTACTGGAATCGTATGTATAATCAGTTTTATCTTGGGCTGCATGATTGTTGGTTGTATCCCAATAATAACTAATTGTTTGTTTTATATTCCCATTATTATCATAGCTGTAAGTAGTCCGATACTCAATCACAAATTGATTAGTAGTTTCATCCAAATATGTGTTAATATATTGAATCCGTTTTTTTTCGACATCGTAAGTGGTTTCAGATTCAGAAACAAATACCATCTTTGCTGCTGCTTCATCCCAATAATATTCACGTTCATGTGTCAGCATTCCATTTGCATCATAAATAAACTCGCTTTTTCCTTTTTCATACCCATCTTCTTCCAACTCCTCATACGTATAGCTGTCCAATCGTTGTTTAATCGCTTGTGCCGATTTTATCGAATTTGCCTGTTTTTGAAACTCCATTTTTCGTTGAAATGTGCCGTTATCTGTGCTCTTTTCAGTTCTTTCAAGCTTGCTTTTTAAAAAGCCACCTGCAAGCTTTCTCCTTTTATTATGCACTGGCTCCAGAGCATAAATACTTGTTGTTAAAAAGAACAACATGACTAAAAATGTAAATTTTGCTTTCATAATTCTATAGTTTTAAATCGTTAATAACCAACTTCTCAATTCACTTTACCAACCTCTCCTTCACTGCCCAGCCTACCAATTGCTGTGTATTGTTAAAACCTGTTTTTCGCAGCATATTCCGGCGGTGTGTTTGCACGGTGCTCTTTGTAATTTCCAGTTTTTGCCCAATCAGTTCGCTGGTAAACCCTTTTGCCACCAGGTCCAAAACTTTTAATTCCGCTTTGCTTATCACGATTGCTTTTTTCACAATTAAACTATAAAGGAATAACAGATGTAAAAATCTTTATTAAAGTTAAGGCGGAAAATCCCTTCAGTAAATACCCAATTCTAGGTATTTTGAACCATTCTTAATAACGGTTGTTATGTTGCAATAGGTCACTTATTTAACTAGTTCTCAATTGAATGAAAGAATCAAGCATCGCAAAGGTTTTAAACGAATGGGAAACTGAAGAAAAGCTACTGTTGCCCATCAATAAACAACTTTCCTTGGAGGTGATTGACCAAATTGCCTTGCTTTTTGCTGGGGGATCATTTTATTATTACATCCTCAATTTCGATAATTCGCAAATGGATTTTGTACATGAGGGGATTCAAGAGGTCTTGGGAATTAAACCCAGTGAGTTTTCAATACCAAAACTTATTGAAGTAATGTATCCTGAGGATTTGGATATGATCAATTTAAAAGAACAGGCCGCTCAAAACTTCCTTTTTAAAACAATTCCGCAAGATGAAATTTCATTGTACAAAGTGGCTTATTTAATACGCTTGCAACATTCAAAGGGTAAATATAAAACGATACTTCATCAGGAAAAAGCTATCAATGTTTCTGATGCAGGGAAAATACTTCAAGTGATTGTTGTACACACTGATATCTCTTATTTAAACCCTCCATTCGACCATAAGATTTCTTTTATCAGTAGCAAAAGACCATCCTATTTTTCTATTATACCTGACACATCACTTGAGCTAATAAAAAACAGCTTAAAGAATATACTATCAGTTCGGGAAAAGGAGATTATTAAGAAAGTTGCAGAAGGAAAAAGCTTAAATGAAATTGCCGATTTACTTTTCTTATCCCCCCATACGGTAAATACCCATAAAAAAAATATACTCCGGAAATCTCACTGTAAAAATACTTCAGAACTGATTGCCAGGTGTATTCGTGAAGGCATTATCTAATTTGGATTTCTGATTTAATTTTCACCCCATGAAAGAAACCGGAATTGAAAAAGTAATGAATGTTTGGGAGAAGGAGAATAAAATTCTCTACCCGAATACAAAAGAACAGCTAATCGAAATCGTTGAACAAATAGCATCGCTTTTTTCGGCTGGTCAGGTTTACTATTTCATATTTAATCTTGAAACATACCGATTTGATTTTGTAAGCGATAGTGTAAAAGACGTTTTAGGAGTTGAACCAGATACTTATACATTAGAGTATTTCCTCTCTCTTTTAGATCCTGTGAATATTGATAAGTTGCACGAAAAGGAAGCAGTGGTTTTTAATTTTTTTCTCAATAAACTAACAAGAGAAGAAATGCCGTTATACAAAGTTTCCTATTTAATGCGGTTGAGGCATTCCGACGGGCATTATAAAACAATTCTACACCAGTCAAGAACCATAAACATCTCACATGAAGGAAAAATACAACAAACGTTATGTGTACATACCGATATTTCCTATTTAAATATTCCCTTCGATCATAAAATCTCATTTATCGGCAATAACAGGCAATCATATTTTGCAATTGAAACAACTGTGCCCTATAAATTTGTGGAGAATAAATTTAAAGAACAGTTTACCAAGCGTGAAATTGAGATACTAATAAAAATAGCAAAAGGGAATAGCTATACAGAAATTGCTGATTTACTGGGTATTTCTCCCAATACAATTAACACCCACAAAAAAAATATCCTTAAAAAAGCGGGTTGTAAAAGTTCACCCGAACTAATTGCCCGTTGCATTCGTGAAGGCATTATATAATTTGAATCCCAAAATTATTCTCTAAAGAAATTTTGAGTTCAACACCAAAATAAAAAATACGTATAGTCATAATTCAAAAAATAACATATCTTGCCGAAGCGAAATCTCCATTGAGGTTTCGCTTTTTTTATAGAATTTATGGCAGTAATTAAATCGGAAGAGTGGAAAGGATATGTTTATGCACTGGTTGGTACCATTGCCTTTTCGAGCCTTTATGTTTTTAGTAAAGCCGGGTTAAATCAGGTTGAACTGGCGCAGTTCGGTTTCTATTATTTCGGAATGGGATTCCTGATCAACCTGGTATTTATTCTGGTTTCAGGAAAAATAAAACAACTGCCTGCAATTCCCCGAAAAGTATGGGGATTGCTCATTTTGCTCGGTGCAATTGATATTCTCTCCAATGTCACATTTTTTATGTCAATACATGCAATTGCCGATCCTGCAGTTACTTCATTTCTGGGCAATCTGTTCCCGGTTTTCATGAGTATCCTTGGAATTACTTTTCTGAAGGAACGTTTTACCTGGACAGAGGCTCTTGGAGCTTTGATGGCCATTGCCGGTGCATTTATAATCAGTTACACCGGCGATCTCGATTGGCGCAAAATATTAATTCCCGGAACCGGATTTGTAGTGATCAATACTCTCTTTGCAGCCACCGTTTCAGTAATTATAAAAAAGAATATACAAAAAGCCAGTCCCGAAGTTTTTAATCTGAACTCAAATGGCTGGATATTCCTTTTCTTTCTCATCTATTTTTTGCAAAGCGGACAATCAGTGGTTATTCCGGTCACAGCCTTCAGAAATATAGCCTTGGGCGCATTTTTTGGTTCATTCATCGGACTGTTGTCATTCTATTATTCTTACCGGTATATAACAGCTTCAAGGTCGTCAATCATACAAAGCGTGAAAGGAATTTTTGTGCTGATTATCGCTTATTTCTTCTTCGGAAATCTTCCACTCCCCATTCAACTTTGGGGCGGTGCAATTACCATTGCCGGAGTTTTGGTGATGACATTGTCACAAGCCGGGATAATTCGGGGAAGGAAAAAATAAAGGATTGAAGTACATGACTTAAGTAATTGGGAGAATATAATGTCGTATATCAGCGAAAATCCGCGATCTATTTTTAAGTTGTTCAAATTCTGAAAACTCATATTTCAGCTAATTAGTTCGCCTGCCCAAAGTTTCTGAAGAAAAACATTCCAGGGTAAGATTTGAATATTATCAATGAGTCTTGGGAAAGGGTCGTTCGAAATCAGGATCGATTTTTTTACAGAATATTCCTCGGCAAAGTGGCGCAATCCGCTTAAATGGCGGGAATTCGCGTTCTCTGTTGCTTTTACTTCTATCGCCACTTCATGATCGCCTAGAACAAAGTCAATTTCAAGTTGTGAAGCCGTGCGCCAGTAACTAATCGGATAATTCAGGTCGGAATATGAACTATGCGCATAAATTTCCTGATATATAAAATGCTCAAATGCTTTTCCGAAAGCTTCGCTGCCTTGCATAATTTTGCCACGTTTTAGCAGGTAATTAGCTATCCCGATATCAAAAAAATAAAACTTAGGAGCCAGTATAACCCTACGCTTTGGCTTCTTTTGAAAGGTAGGAAGAAACCGCCCGGTCAAAGTATCTTCCAGAATCTGAAAGTATTCTTTTACAGTATTTGCGCTTACCCCACAATCAGATGAAATGTTGGTGTAATTCACAATTTCGCCATTCGAGAATGCCGCGGCATCTAAAAACCTTGAAAATGAATTAATATTCCTGATTTTTGCTTCGGCCATAATCTCATCTTTCAAATAACTGCCTATATAGGAAGACATCATTTTTTGAGGATTTTCTGATAAATAATGGCGGGGCAACAAACCATTATTGATTGCCCGAAGCAGATCAAAATCTGGAATTTCCTGACTGATCAGCGGAAAAAGTTCGTAACGAAGCGCCCTTCCACCCAAAAGATTCGATCCCGATCTTAAAATTTTTCGCGGACTTGAACCGCTTAAAATGAACCTTGTCCGGTTATTCTCAATCAGCCAATGAATTTCATTCAGCAATTCAGGAATTCGTTGAATTTCATCGATGATCACCGGCCCTTTTTGTGAATCAGCCAGAATAATTTCTCGTAGTTGAGCCGGATTGCGTTGCAGACGTTCAAATACATCGGTCAACAGAAGATCAAACCACAATGCATCCGGAAATAATTCCTTTAACAAGGTGCTTTTTCCTGTTTGTCGTGCGCCCCATAAAAAAAGGCTTTCATTGTCACTTCCCTGAAATATTTGCTTGCGAATATACATGATAAACTGAAGTATTAGTTCGAAATATCCTGATAAAACGAAGTAAATATAGATTGAATTAATTATATATGCAACATTATCAGGTATTTATTTACTGAATGATCCAGTCAGTTTATTGATGAAACCTGACATTGTTCCGGTTATGGGGAATGATCATAAAATCGAGAATCTGTTCTTTTGAAACCGGCGCAGTTGCACCGGTTGTAGTGGCAATCATTGCCCCGGCTGCATTGCCGAAACGGAGCGCTTCATCAATCGGCTGTCCGTTCATGTAATAATGTACGAATCCGGCAGAGAATGCATCACCCGAGCCAACCGTATCGCCCAGACTGATCTGATATCCGGGATCGTAATAAAAAACATCATCTTTTGTCAGGCAGAAAGCTCCGTTTGAACCGAGCGTGCAAAGAATGATTTCAAGATCGAATGTTTCAAGGGCTTCTTTTGCCAGGTCTTTCAGGTTCGAATGCTTCAGCCCAAGCAATTCTTTGGTGATCAGCAGCTCCTCATCGTTGGTTTTCAGAATATTGGCCATTCTCAGACTTTCTTCAACAGTGGCTGCGGTATAACATTTTTTCCGGAGGTTGATATCCAGAAACTTAACCACATCGGGCGATTCATGAACCAATTCGCGCAAGGTATTTTTCGAAATGCCGTATCGCTGCACCAACGTTCCGAAACAAACGCAATCAGCCTCACTAAAAGCATCGATCATCTCATAATTAATCTCAATGTGATCGTAGGCAACATCGGTGGTTATATTAAAATCGGGATTTCCCTTCTCGTCAATCTTTACTTTTACCGAACCTGTCGGGAATTCATAGTCGGTTTGGATGTTCTCATCGGAAAGGCCCAGATTCCGGAGTGCCGCTCTGGCATCTCGTCCTGCCTTGTCGTTACCAACCTTGCTGAGCAAAGTGCCGTGGTCGCCGAATGAATTGATACGGTAAATAAAATTGCTAGGAGCTCCACCAAGCACTTTGCCCGCTGGAAGCAAATCCCACAACAACTCACCAAAAGCAGCAATCTTTTTCGGCATGATTTAAATTTAAAATAGGCTGGCAAGATAAATAAAAAACAAAAAATGCCGTTTGTAATCTTGGGTTTCTTTTGAACCAACAATTAACATCCATACCTGTTATACTTACATGAATTATCTGGCTCATTTATACCTTTCGGGCGATTCGGAAGAAATTAAACTCGGAAATTTCATAGGCGATTTTGTGAAGGGGAACCGGCATCAGGAATTTCCGGAGCAGGTGGCTTATGGAGTTGTACTTCACCGACGAATCGATTCGTTTACCGATCAACATTCTGATGTGAAGGAATGTATCAAACTGCTGCGACCGGGTTATGGCAGATATTCAGGAATTATAACCGATGTCTTTTTCGATCATTTTCTGGCTGCCAACTGGAGCGAATATTCGCCCAGCTCGCTGCGAAACTTCGCAAAAAATGCACATGCCATTTTCCTATCAAATTTCGGATTGCTTCCATTTCGGGTGAAACAGTTTCTGCCATTTCTGATACACCACAAACGCCTTGAATCGTATGCCAAACGAGAAAATCTCCTGAATGTATTTGAAATCATGTCGCGCCACACTTCCCTGCCTGCCAACAGCGATTGGGCTATGCAGATTCTGAATGAGGAATACGATCAGTTCGAAGCCCTCTTCCGCAGTTTCCTTCCTGAATTAATTGACTACGTGGAAACGGAGTTTGCTGTAGAAATTACGAGACCGAATGGATTGTGGGTTTAAAACCTGATTGGGGATGCCATAAGAACAAAGGGAATCCAATCTTTTCATATAATAGTTGCGGGAAAAACAGGAGCTTAACCTTTACTGATTATTTCAAGAAGATTTTTGGGATCTTGCCGATTATCCCAAAACGCAGTGATAATTAATTTGTCCTTTGTCAACTTATAATAAATACTGAAATGCCCCATTGCAGATTCTCTTGTATCAGCGTAAGAAGTTGATTTGAAAGATTCCGGATGGCTTTTTATAACTTGTATCTGCCTTGCTGTTAATTTTATTAATTTCTCAGCATATACTGTCGAGCCACTACGCTTTATCCAATATTTCAGAATCTCTCTTCTCTGTCTGGCGGCTGTTTCAGTCCATACTACTGTTCGCCTAACCATTGCAAATCAGCTTTATCAAGTTGGTCTTGTGAAATTAGCCTCCCGTTTTTGATATCAAGGTCACTAAGCTGGAGCATTAAAATCTGCTCATCGGTAAGTTTCACGGTATCCGGGCTTACCGAACTCGAATTAACTAACTGATAAAGTGCCGAAAGATAATCTTTATTGGTAATGGTCAAAAGTTTATCGATGATGTTATTTCTTAAAATATCAGAGGAGTCCATAGCTATAAAGTTTGATCAAATATGGTAATTTTAAGTCTTACTGCAAAATTGAGTGATATTTGTACCCCGGAATGTTCCATTTTTAACCCGAAAACTATTTCCTGATTCAACCCCTGCCCGAGGTAGGCGGGCACTGCGGGGTTGTAGTTCGCGGTTTCTACCTCCAACAATTTTGTTGGGGGTCAATCAATAGTAAACCCTGCCGGGTTTTCCAGGTAACTGAATTAGTAAATATTGTAAATTTAAATTCCGTGGAAAGCCACTTACATTCACCCAAAAACACTTTTTCGAAGCAAAACCTGAAACTTGGAACTTGAAACTCCCTCAATAACTCAACTGTTCGAACCTGCTGGCATCGAGCCTGATGAATACAAAAAGCAATAGGGTAAACGACCATAATGAAGAACCTCCGTAGCTAAAAAAGGGCAGAGGTATCCCAATAACAGGCGCAAGGCCAATGGTCATTCCGATATTTACGGCAAAATGAAAGAAGAGAATGGTTGCCACGCAGTACCCATAAACACGGCTAAATTTGGATCGGTTGCGTTCGGCCAGATAAATGAGCCGTGTAAGCAGCCCCATAAAAAGGCCAATCACAACAAGGGCTCCCAGGAAACCCCACTCCTCGCCTACTGTGCAGAAAATAAAATCAGTACTTTGTTCAGGAACAAAATCATATTTGGTTTGGGTACCGTTCAAAAAACCTTTTCCGAACAAGCCACCCGATCCGATGGCTATTTTCGATTGGTTTACGTGATATCCCGCACCATGCAAATCAGACTGGATACCCAGCAATTCGTTAATCCTGTCGCGCTGGTGCTGCTCCATGATGTTGTCGAAAACGTAATCAACAGATACTGCAAAAAGCACACTCCCCAAATAAATCCCGATTAGAAGAGCCAGCGATCTTTTCCGAAGTACCATTGCCCACAGAAAGAAAATAGCTGATGAAAGGACTGCCGCGGCAAGTAAAAAAAACAATGGATCAATATTTCCCTGAACCAAAAAGTTTATCAGCCAGAAAATGCCATAAATAGTTGCAAAAATACCCATTCCTATCAGGTTGCGCTTTGTCTTTTTTCGAATCAGGTAATTGATCAAAAATGCAGAAATGGTCAATACAAGCAAAGTTACGTAGGAATCAAAAATTATTGTGAAAATGAATACCAGCACAATCAGAAAACTGAAGAACAGCACAATACCATTCAATCCTTCACGATAAAGCACAAGCAGGAAAACCCCGAAAACAATGGCTGATCCGGTGTCGTTCTGAAGAAAAATCAATCCAACCGGAATAAAAACAATTGCAGCCAAAGTAAGCAACGACTTGTAACTGTGCATTTTAAAATTGTACGAACTGATGTACCGGGCAATGGCCAGCGATGTAGCCATTTTCATGAATTCGGAGGGTTGAAGCAAGAAATTCCCTATCTGGATCCATGATTTTGCGCCGTTGATTTCAGTGCCAATAAAGGGCACCAACATAAGCAACAGGAGAATGATAACATAAATGGGAAAGGAAAATGTTACAAAAAATTTCGAGTCAATATTTATCATGAGCACGGCAATAAATATTGCAGCGATTATCCATATCAACTGCTTTCCGTATTGCTGAGTGAAATCGAAAATACTTTTATGTTCTTCGTTGTAAACAGCTGCATAAATATTTATCCAGCCAATGAACATCATTGCAAGGTAAATGGATACTGTAATCCAGTCGATATTAGCCCAAACGTTGTTTCTATTCGGCACGGCAGCTTAATTTTTTACTTGAACATTCATTAAATCCGACTCAATCATTCTTTGTTCGACGGCTTTCCTCCTGGGAGAAATCGAATCGGTCAGAAATTTCTCCATAATTAAGCCTGCAATCGGGGCGGCATACGTAGCTCCGAAACCGGCATTCTGGATAAAAACGGCAATGGCAATTTTTGGATTGTTTTTCGGTGCAAAAGCAACAAAAGCAGAATGGTCGGCTCCATGCGGATTCTGCACGGTTCCGGTTTTTCCGCAAATAATCACACTGTCCATGCGGATTGACTGGCTCAAACGGGTTTCTTCAATAACCGCCTGCATTCCTTCAATCACAATATTGTAATATTCAGGATCGATGCCTGTAAGTTTTTTCTCGTATTTCAGTTCGCGGTAAACCCTGTTTGTATCCTGAATGGCTTTTACCAAATGCGGTGTAATATAATATCCCCTGTTGGCAATGGTTGCAGCCATATTTGCCAACTGAAGCGGTGTAATCAGAATTTCGCCCTGCCCGATGGACAAAGAACGAATGGTCATTGAAGTCCATTTTTTCTGGCCAAAATATTTGTCGTAATAGGCCACCTCCGGAATATTTCCTTTTACTTCGGAAGACAATTCAGTACCAACCTTTTCGCCAAATCCAAAACTCAGTACATGGTTCCGCCACACTTCAAAACCCTGGGCAGAAGTAGGCGAATGACTGATTATGTTGCGAAACAAATTCCAGAAGTATGAATTACACGACTCACGAATGGCCTCGCGCATGGCAATTGGACTAACATGGCTGTGTGTGCATTTGATGGGCAATGAACCTTTTCCTGAACAGGAAAACCGGTCGAACGAAGTTATCGCATGTTCCTCAAGCGCAATCAATGCATTTACAAGTTTAAAGGTCGAGCCGGGAGGAAAGGTGCCGATGACAGCCCGGTTCCACATCGGTGTGTTAATTGAATCGCTTACCAGCAAACCATAATTAACACTTCGCTGTCGCCCGACAAGTAAATTCGGATCATACGAAGGAGCGCTAACCATCACGATTATTTCACCGGTGGCTGGCTCGATGGCTACAATGGCACCCCTTTTATTGGTCATCAGCAATTCTGCGTAAGCCTGCACTTCAGCATGAAGCCCGGTAAGTAAATTCTGTCCGAGAATGGCAGTGGTATCTGTTATGCCACCGTTGTATTTTCCTTTTATCCGGTTGTGAACATCCACCATGTAATTATTCACCCCTTTTATTCCCCGAAGTTCATTTTCATACGCCTTCTCCAGACCGGTAACGCCAATATAATCACCCGACCGGTAATAGTTGTCCTTTTCAATCATCGACTGATTTACTTCGCCCACAAAACCCAAAACCTGGGCAGCGCTTTTACTTGGGTATTCGCGTAAGGTTCTCGACTGAACAAAAAATCCGGGGTATTTGTATAGTTTTTCCTGAAGTGGCGCATAAATATCAGGAGAAATCTGACCTGCAACAATGGATGGTTTATACCTTGAAAATTGTTTGGCCTTGTTCAATGCTTCAATGAGATCTTTCTTTTCCAGCTGAATAATATTACACAGTGAAAGGGTATCAAAAGGTTTTACTTCCCTTGGCACAACCAGCAAGTCGTATGCTGCCTTGTTGTAAACCATCAGTTCGTTGTTGCGGTCGTAAATCAATCCGCGCGCCGGAAAGGTAATTACCTTCCGCAGTACATTTCGGGTAGCAAATTGTTTGTAGGTTTTATTTGTAATCTGAATGGTAAATAGCCGGATAATAAAAATGGCAGCTATTCCCAGCATAATGCCGGCAATAATATACTTGCGTTTCGAGAAAGTATCCACCCGCTGCTAATTTTTAAAAATGATGAACTGACTGGCCAGAATAATCACAATAGAGAAAATGCTGCTGAGAATTATCCGGAGTAAAGTATGGAAAAACCCTGCGAATGAAAATGCCTCAGCAAAAAACAGGAAGAAGTGATGGATTAAAACTGCGATAATGGTATATTTCAGAAAGCTCGCAAAACCCAACTGTTTCATATTCGGAGTGTTTCCCTTTTCTATGATTTCGCGCGATGAAATCAACTCAGCAATTCCGGGCCTGAGAAAACCAAGCAAAACAGTTGCACTGGCATGAACTCCGGGCGTATTGTTAAAAATGTCGATTGAAAATCCCAAAAGGAAGGAAAGTCCGAGAATTGCATAACCCGGAATGGTAAAAGGCAACAACATGATGAATAAAATATAGACATACGGGTTTATAAAACCGCTGAATTGGATATTATTCAGGATCAGCACCTGGAGCAAAACAAGCCCCACAAATATGATCGCGTATTTTCCTAAGTCCTTAATCATTCACTTATGTTGTTTTTTTCAATATTTTTCAATTCTGATCGTTTGGTATTTTGAAC
>JAUYEQ010000658.1 GCA_030691295.1 Bacteroidota bacterium | reverse complement strand
TGACGGTGCTATTGACGGTGCTATTGACGGTGCTACAAAAGAAGTTAAAAGAAAACTTACCGTTCTTCTAAAAGCAATTGCCAAAGACGAAGGTAAAAGGACTCCTGACTACCTGGAAACCACTAAACTGGGCAGCGACAGAACCATGGAAAGATATATTCAACTGCTACGGGATGCCAAACTGATTGTATTTAAAGGAGATGCACCTCAAACGGGGGGGTACTACTTAACAGCAGAGCTTAAAGACAAATTAGAAAAGTAACGTGTAATTTATGAGGTATTGAATTAAATCATCATCAACAAAACTTCAAAAAGGCAGAATGAAAATTCCGCCTTTTTTGTTGGAAAGATTTCTTGCGAACATATTGTGTTTTAAGAAGAGAAGGTTAACTTGCAGAAGTTTGTTTTCGGAAAATTGGAAACTGACGGAAAAGTAGTTTTTATTGTCCGTAAAAATATATAAATCAAACTATTACAGAAGGGACAGTCCATATCTGATACTCCAAATGTTACTATTCAAAAACCTAAATAACTGAAACTTATGAAAGCAAACGAAACAAAAGTTGATAAATTCTTAGCCACAAATGAAACGATTTTTGCAATACCTGTTTATCAAAGAAATTACGATTGGAATTTAGTTCAATGCAAATAACTTTTTTTTGATATTACTGAAGCCGGTAGAAATGATAAAATTAATGCCCATTTTATCGGGAGTATAGTTTATGTGCATGATGATGTTTATACCGCATCTGGAGTTACTGAACTCACGATAATAGATGGACAACAACGCCTTACAACGATTACATTAATATATATAGCACTATATAGGCTTGCCAAAAAGTTAGATAACCCAACTTTGGTAAGTCGAATCCATAAAACATATTTGATAAACGAATTTGCACCAGAAGCAGAAAAACTCAAACTTAAACCCACTGATAACAACAAAGAAGCATTACAACACATATTAAATTCTGAAGATGGAGATGAATTCAAAGGATATTCAAGAATTATTGAAAACTTCAATTTTTTTAAATCACATATAAATTTCGAAAATCTTGAAACTGTTCAGCGAGGACTAACAAAACTTATATTTGTGGACATTGCTCTCGACCGTCAAAAAGATAATCCACAAAGAATTTTTGAAAGTCTAAATTCAACTGGATTGGAATTGTCGCAATCAGATTTAATTCGGAACTACATCTTAATGGGACTTTCAAGAACAAATCAAGAGAAGATTTATAAAAGTTATTGGGATGTGATTGAAAGAAATGCTAAAGATGAGACACTTAATAAAAGTCGTGTATCTGACTTCATTAGGGACTATTTGACTCTAATTAATAAAGAAATCCCAAATAAAGGAGAGGTTTATGTGAAATTCAAGGCGCAGTTTCCAACAGCTACGATTGATGAATTAGAAACGGTACTTTTCGATTTAAAATCATTGGTGAAGTTTTACAATAAACTTATTAATCCCAAGAATGAACTTGACAAAGAGATAAGAACTCAGCTGGAATATATAAATCGACTGGAAATAAATGTTGCTTTTCCATTCTTAATGAAGGTTTACGAAGATTATTCAAATAGTGCTATTGATAAGGAAACTTTTGTTTCTGTACTGAATTTGGTTCAATCTTTCACATGGAGGAGATTCATTTTAGGTTTGCCCACAAATGCGCTGAATAAAATTTTTATGGGACTTTATTACCACAAAGATTTTAACAAAGATGAATATTTGGTTTCCATTCAGAAAATATTACTCAGTCTTTCACGTGCACAGCGTTTCCCTAGGAATACAGAAACAATTAATGCGCTGAAAGAGAAGGATGTATACAATATAAAATCAAAAAACAGAACGTATCTGCTTGAACGTATAGAGAACTATCAAAACCACGAACCTGTTGTAATTGACGGTAATTCAGATATTACGATTGAGCATATTTTTCCACAGAATCCTGATCCAAAATGGAAACTGAAATTAGGACAAGAAGAATACAATTTCATAAAAGAGAATTATTTGAATACTATTGGAAATCTTACTCTTTCAGGCAACAACGGTAAACTTGGGAACAAACCATTTGTTGAAAAAAGAGATATGAATATTGACCAAAAAGAACAAGGCTACAAATTCAGCAGACTATGGTTAAACCGGGATTTAAAAGACAACAACTATTGGAACAAGGAGGAGATTCAAAAAAGAGCTGAAATAATTGGAAATAGATTTTTGAAAATATGGGAATTACCCGCGATCCCAATTGAACTTGAATCGACAAATGACGAAATTAATATATTTGATGCAGAAGATCCTAAGCATAAGAAACTTGAATACGCGATTTTCTTTGATCAACGGTTAGAAATTACTCAGGTCGCTAAGCTATACATAGAAATATTTAGACAACTATTTGATTTACAGCCTGAAACATTTTTTGCTTCTGATTTAGGTCATAAGATTAACTTATCGAAGAACCCAAAAGAAGATGGGATAAGACAAGCTGTTCCTTTAAATGACACATATTTCATTGAATCAAATATTGACAATGTTGGGAAATTTGAAAGAATTAAACAAGCTCTGACTATTTTCGGGTTTGAAGATGAATTAGAAATAAAATATGCTGATAAAAATGACGAATAGTGAAGAATAACATTCATATAAATAATCTATTTGCCTTGAAAACCGAAACCCCAACCTTATATTTTTAATCCAATTCTCCGATATTTGCCTTGAATTTGTAACCGAATAATTAAAATCCATGAAAAATTCAACAAAAACGGCCCTGATCGCTTTCATTTTGGGTTTGGTTGTTATGTTTGTGCTTGATATGATTTTCCATTTCAACAACTCGGTTGAAACACAACTGAAACGTGAAATGAACAAAGCTGAAAAGAAAATTGAAAACATTTTTAAATGATCTTCGTTGAAAGATTGGTTTTCAGCCAACTTTTGAACCATTAAAAAGCCACTGATGAAAGTAATTGACATTATCAATCAAAGCAACAAAACCATTTTTTCGTTTGAGTTATTACCCCCGCTCAAAGGAAACGATACCAGCAAAATATACAATACAATAGAAAGTTTGGTGGATTTTGATCCGAAGTACATCAACATTACCACTCACCGCGACGAGATGGTGTATGTTGAACTTCCCAACGGCCACATTGAAAAACGGACAGTTCGCAAACGTCCCGGAACGGTTGCCATTGCAGCAAACATTCAGTATAAATACGGAATACCAGTGGTTCCTCACATTTTATGCGGCGGCTTTTCGAAGAGCGAAACCGAGCATGTTTTGATCGACCTCAACTTTATGGGCATCACGAATGTGCTTGCATTGCGCGGCGATGGCAACAAAGGCGAACATGTTTTCAGGCCGGATCCGAACGGACATTCAAATGCAAATCAGTTGGTTGAACAGATCGTTAATCTGCGCAAAGGAAAATACCTGGAACTTGATTTAAAAAACACGGCACCAATGGATTTTTGCATCGGCGTGGCTGGTTATCCGGAGAAACATTTTGAAGCGCCAAATGCTGACATTGATCTTCAGTACCTGAAAGAAAAAGTGGATGCCGGAGCGGAATACATTGTTACCCAGATGTTTTTCGACAACCGAAAATACTACGATTTTGTTGATCGTTGCCGGGCTGCCGGGATTCAGGTTCCGATTATTCCTGGAATCAAACCGATCAATCTAAAAAATCAGCTGACTGTTCTGCCCAAATTATTCAGCATTGATATTCCGAAAGAACTTGCACTTGAACTTGCCAAATGCAAAAACGACGATGATGCCAAAGTAGTTGGAACGGAATGGGCCATCTATCAGTCAAAGGATCTGATTGCCAACAAGGTTCCGAGCCTGCACATTTATACCTACGGAGTTTCTGACAATACCCGAAAGATTGTGAAAGCTGTATTTTAGTTTTCCGGATTACCTCTTTGCCATCGAAAACAGAAATTCTAATCCTCCTTCAGGCCGGTTCTTAACTGAGATCTCACCTTTGTGAAGCATTACAGCATTTTTTACGATTGAAAGCCCCAGACCGGTTCCACCGTTTTCGCGCGAACGTCCATAATCAATACGATAAAAACGTTCAAAAATGCGTGGCAAATGTTCCTCCGGAATACCGGCACCGGAATCGGTGAACTGGAAATAGTAGAATTTATCGTCTTCCAGGTATTTCCGAATAGCAATCCGGGTGCCGTTTCCGGCGTAATTAATCGAATTCTCTATCAGGTTCTGGAACACCGAAAACAGAAGCGATTCGTTTCCGTTCACCACTACCTCGTTATCAACATCTACCACACAATCCATATTTCGTTCGGTCAACCGACTTTTCAGATTTTCAACCACATCACGAATAACAGGTTTCAACATCAACGATTTGAATTCAAATAGTCCCCCTGCATCTTCGATGTTATTGAGCAACGAAATGTCGTTGAGCAGATCGGTCAATCGCTCCGATTGGGCAAAAGCCTTCTCCAAAAAGTAGGTTTGTTTATCGGCCGGGATATTCGGATTGTTCAAAATGGTTTCGAGATAACCTTTTATGGACGACAATGGCGTTTTTAATTCGTGGGCAATGTTGGAGGTGAGCTGTTGTTTAAGCAATCGCTGTTTCTCCGGACGGGTCACATCGCTGATTAGCACTTCAAAACTTTTATCGACAAAAATAATGCAGCGGATTTGAAAGAATTTTTCGCTTTTCTCAATGGTGTATTCAATCTGCGGGAGTTCTTTATTTTGGGTCTGAATGTCCTTATTGCGGTATTGGTCAACAAATTCAACGACTTTACTGAATTCGGAAATCGAAAAAATGTGTTCTGCCGAAATGGTCGATTTATCCGAAATCATGTTGATGAATTGTATAAAATGACTGTTGGCCAGTATTTTATGTTTTTCAGGAGAAAAAATAGAAATGCCTTCTCTTAGCACCTGAAGATGCCCGTACAACTTTTCCTTTTCGCTGGTCAACTGGTCCTTGGTAGTTTTCAGGTTATCGTAAATCTGTATAATCTGCTTGCGGATTACGCCCAGTTCATTGTCCTGAAAGTTGCTGTCCATCTTCGAAATGTCTTCGTTTTGTCCGGCTTTCAGCGCAAAATCTTTGAGCTTCACAATGAATTCGCTTAATCTTCGGGTTGTGAAATGGAGTAAAATCCACATCAAGATGAACAGGGAAACCACGAAAACAAGAAATATTTGTTCGGTTTTCAGAAATTTGATGATATCGACATTGTAAACGGCGGCTGTACGCACAAAATATTTCTTGCAATTTTTAGCGTAGTAGTAAAATATTTGGTTGGTGGTAGCCGAAAGGCGGATGCTCGAACCTTTTCCGGAATAAAGCGCCTTTTGTACTTCGGGCCGTTTCAAATGGTTTTCTACCGGTTCAACATCCTCTACAAAACTATCGTACACTACTTTCCCTGTCATATCTATCACGGTCAAACGTGTATTTTCGATAGGTAGAAGAGTTTTCAGCGTATCGAGCGACTTGAAATCACCCGATTCGAAAATCTGTTTGTGCTCAATGTAACGATGGGTTACTTCCGTAATATTATCCAGAATATTTTCGAGCTTACTTGTGCGGTAGCTCTTTTCCCTGTCGTACTGGTAGCCAAGAACCGCCAGTGTAAAAATGGAAAATACAACAAAGAAGTTGATGAATATTCGGCGGCGAAAAGTGCGTTGTACAATCATATCCAATTTTTTTGCAATTACAAATGTCGAATATCGAACAAGAAATAAGAAATGTAGAACGGACGGCACTTCGTTATTCCTTGTTTCTCATTCCATGTTTCTTATTTCCTAATTTTCGAAGCAATAACCATATCCGGAACGGCCTTTGATGCAGTTGCCATATTCACCGATCTTTTTCCGGAGACGGGCAATGTTTACATCCACATTACGCTCGGTTACAATCACATCGTCGCTCCATATACGATCCAGAATCTCCTGTCGGCTAAGGTATTTTCCTTTATTTGAAATCAGCATAACCAAAATCTCGAACTCTTTGCGGGTCAGCAAAACAGGCTCATTGTCAATGGTTATCGATTTGCGGTTCAGATCCAGCTCCATGCCGTCAACAGTAATTACTTTGGGTTTCACCTCAACCGATTTGCCACGGCGAAGAACTGCTTTGATGCGGGCTGTGAGTTCCTTTATCGAAAAGGGTTTCGACAGGTAGTCGTCGGCGCCAACATTAAAACCGGTAAGCATATCGTTTTCGGTTTCGCGGGCTGTCAGAAAAATGATTGGAACAGAAAGACCCAGTTCTTTCCTGATTTTGTCGGCCAGTTTAAACCCCGACATTCCGCCCATCATTACATCGAGCAACAACAAATCGAAACGGTCAATCGACTTGGTTAGCGCCTCTTCTCCTGAATATGCCACTTCGATGTCGAAACCTTCGCTTGACAGGTTGAACTGAAGGATTTCACACAAGTCCTTCTCGTCGTCAACCACTAAGATTTTATATGCGTCACTCATTTTCTGATGATTTATATTTTTTTTCAATTTCTCTTTTCCGGTGGTGCCTGATGTCTTTTCCCTCGAAAGCATAGATCGACGCCTCTGCAATGTTGGCTGCATGGTCAGATATTCGTTCGATGTTCGAGACCATTTCTTTAATATTGATAAAGCTAATCAGAACATTCTTCTTTTCCTCGGTTTTCTTTGCTTTACCAATGGCCTTTTTCAGCATTTTCCGGTTCAACTCATCCACTACATCTTCATTTCTGATGGTCCAGATTGCCAAATCCATGTCCTTATTGATGAACGAAAGCATTGCATTTTTCACCATTTTAACACTTAATATCATCATATTCGAAATAAAATCCGAAAGGCTGGCATATACCTCTTCGTTCTTTATTTCCTTCATAAATTTAGTAATACTGACGGCTAAATCGCCAATTCGTTCGAGGCTGATGATGATCCGGTACAGGGCAATTAATTTACGAATTTCGGAAGCCACCGGGTGATAAAGCACAATCGTATTAACAATATTATCGCTTAGTTTCACCTCCCATTTATCGAGTTTATCTTCGTTTTCCTTGATCTGGCTAAGTTGTTCTTCCGACAATTGTAACTCGCTGCTTGATATCAGTGCATCAAGAATGTCGAGTTGCCGTAGCACCAGATTGGCCAGCGATTCGTAATCGGCCATTATCTCTTTTATCGCTTCGTCTTTTTTTACTGACATGGGGCTGTTTATTTACGATTTATGATTTACGATTTACTATTCAAAAAAAATCAACCAAATTTTCCGGTCAGGTATTCTTCGGTTCTCCTGTCCTGCGGATTAGTAAACATGTTTTTGGTTTTACCGT
>JAUYEQ010000657.1 GCA_030691295.1 Bacteroidota bacterium | reverse complement strand
GATATGGTAATCATTGCCATTCCGGTTGACAAGGTTTTGAATTCGCTGACCAAAGTGCTCGATCTGGTTTCTGACCAAACGACGGTAATTGATGTCGGATCGACCAAAAAACTCATTAGCAACGCTGTCGAAAACCATTCGAAGCGTAGAAATTACATTCCGGCGCATCCGATGTCGGGTACCGAAAATTCAGGCCCTTCAGCAGCGCTCGAAGGCCTTTTCGAGGGTAAAATCAACATTATTTGTGATCAGGAAAAATGTGGCCCACAGCACCTGGCATTTGCCGAAAAAATGTTCCAGATATTGGGGATGGACATCGCTTACATGACCGCTGACGACCAGGATCACAGTACTGCTTTCATTTCGCATTTGCCTCATGCGGCAGCGTTTGCACTCGCAAATGCAGTGTTGGACAAGGAAGACCGCGAAATTATTTTCGATCTGGCAAGCGGAGGATTCAACTCAACAGTCCGTCTGGCCAAAAGTTCTCCTGAAATGTGGGGGCCTATTTTTCAACAAAACAGGGAATATGTTGTTGAATCGCTCGAAGTGTATATCAAACACCTGAAAGCTTTCAGGAAAAGCATTGAGAGCGATCCTGAAGAGATGATGGCGTTGATGAAAAATGCCAATCGAATCCGCGGAATCCTTGCTGGACAAAACGATTCGCTGGTAAAAAATGCAAAAACAATAGTTAAATTATATACCAAATAATTATGAAATTGGAATTAGAAATTAACCCGATCAAGCACTGGTTGCCACAAATAAACAACCCGCTTATCATTGCCGGTCCGTGCAGTCTCGAAACGGAAGAACAGGCGATGTCCACCGCAAAATTGCTCGCAAAAGATCATCGTATATTCGTGTATCGTGGTGGTGTTTGGAAACCTCGTACCCGTCCCGGAAGCTTCGAAGGTGTTGGAAGCATTGGCCTGAAATGGTTGCAGATGGTGCGCGAAGAAACCGGAATGCCCATTGGAACCGAAGTTGCAAACGCGCAACATACAGAAGAGGCGCTAAAAGCCGGTTTGGATGTTCTCTGGATCGGAGCACGCTCAACAGCCAGTCCCTTTGTTGTTCAGGAAATTGCCGATGTAGTAAAAGGAACCGACGCAGTTGTGATGGTTAAAAATCCTGTCAATCCTGATGTTCAGCTATGGTTGGGAGCTTTCGAACGGCTCAGTCAGGCGGGAATAAAAAACATGGTGGCCATTCACCGTGGTTTTACACCATTCCGCGAAACCGAATACCGGAATTACCCCAACTGGAAAACTGTGATTGAATTGCGCCGTTTGATGCCAAATTTGCCAATTATTTGCGACCCGAGCCACATTGGAGGCAAGCGCGAATATTTGTTCGACATTTCGCAGAAAGCTTTTGATATGGGAATGGAAGGACTGATGATCGAATCGCACATCGATCCTTCGTGCGCGCTGAGCGACAAGGAACAGCAGTTGACTCCGGCTGATCTTGCCAAATTATTGGATCGTTTGGTGATCCGTAATGTAACCACCGACAATAAACAGTTTGAAAATCAGCTTGAATTGTTGCGTAACCGTATTGATGCAATGGATACGGAATTGCTTGAAACCCTTTCGTCGCGTATGGAAATTGTACGACAAATTGGGCAGTATAAAAAGGAGAACAATGTTACTGCGTTTCAGGTTGGCCGTTTTTCGGAACTGATGGATAAACGTGTCAAACTGGGTGAAAGATTGAATCTCGATCCGAATTTTGTATTGCAGTTGTTCCAGCATATCCACGAAGATTCGGTTCGTATGCAGACCGAAATTATGGACAAGGAATAGAAAGACGGAAGTCCGAAAAGACACAAAGCTGGTTGGGATTGATTTCCCGATCGGCTTTTTTTCTAAACTTTCCCCAACAGCTTTTTAAATTCCGAAATCATGGCTTTTTC
>JAUYEQ010000648.1 GCA_030691295.1 Bacteroidota bacterium | reverse complement strand
GATATGTTTAAAATGTCCTTGTTTTTGTAAAAAAAAACTACCTTCGAGCCTCAATTTTTATTATCGGATTATGGATCAAAATATCATACGACTCATTGCTCAATGGGTTGGAATTCAGGAGATACAAGCAAATAATACCATTCAGTTACTGAACGAAGGGGGTACGGTTCCGTTTATTTCCAGATACAGAAAGGAAAGAACCGGGAGTCTCGATGAGGTTCAGATTGAAGCGGTTAAAGATGCAAAGGAAAAGATGGAGGAATTGCTGAAACGCAAGGAAACTATTTTGAAAACCATTCAGGATCAGGATTTACTGACTGCTGAATTACAGAAACGTATTGAAGATTGTTTTGATCAGACGGAGTTAGAAGATATTTACCTGCCATACAAGCCAAAACGCCGTACCCGCGCTTCAATTGCCCGCGAAAAGGGATTGGAACCTTTGGCGAAAATAATCATGAAACAGAATGAAGCGGATATTGAACGCAAGGCCCATTCGTTTGTGAACGAGTTGGTTGAATCGGTAGAAGAAGCATTTGCAGGAGCTCGTGATATTATTGCAGAATGGATCAATGAAAATGAAAAGGCAAGGTCTATTGTTCGTCGTTCATTTGATTCGGGAGCCTTAATTACTTGTAAATTAATTAAAGGGAAAGAAGCCGAGGCTGCCAAATACAGCGATTATTTCGATTGGAAAGAACCATTGAAAAAATGCCCGTCGCACCGTTTGTTAGCCATGCGCCGTGGCGAAAATGAAGGTTTTTTGCGTGTGTCGGTTTCTCCAGAAGGAGACGAAACTGTTGAGCGATTGAAACGATTCTTTATTCACAGCAAAAATGCCTGCACCGATCAGATGGAAATGGCAGTTAGTGATGCTTATAAACGACTGCTCGAACCTTCGATAGAAACTGAATTTGCCAATTCTTCGAAGGAAAAGGCGGATGATGAAGCAATTCGTGTATTTGCTGAAAACCTCCGGCAATTGTTATTGGGCGCTCCCCTCGGTCAAATGCGGGTGTTGGCAATCGATCCGGGTTACCGAAGCGGATGCAAGGTAGTTTGTTTGGATGCTCAGGGAAATTTGCTTCACAACGAAACCATTTATCCGCACAAACCGCAGGAAGAAACCAAGCAGGCCGCGCGAAAAATGTCATCACTGGTAAGTGCATACCAGATTGAAGCAGTTGCTATTGGCAACGGAACTGCCAGCAGGGAAACAGAACAATTCATCAAGAAACTGCATTTCGACCGCGAACTCAAGGTTTATGTGGTTTCGGAAGATGGCGCCTCCATTTATTCAGCATCTAAAATTGCGCGCGAAGAATTTCCGCAATACGATGTTACTGTTCGTGGTGCAGTTTCAATTGGCCGCCGGTTGATGGATCCGCTCGCAGAACTGGTGAAAATTGACCCGAAATCGATTGGTGTTGGCCAGTATCAGCACGATGTTGATCAGAAGAAATTAAAAAATAGCCTGGATAAAGTTGTTGAATCGAGTGTAAACCTGGTTGGTGTAAATGTAAATACAGCTTCGCAACATTTGCTTACTTATATTTCAGGACTTGGCCCGCAGCTGGCTCAAAACATTGTTGATTACCGGAAAGAAAACGGACCATTCAGTGCAAGAAGCGAGATACAGAAAGTTCCGCGAATGGGGGCAAAAGCTTACGAGCAATCTGCCGGATTTTTACGGATTCCTGAAGCTGTAAATCCGCTGGATAAAACCGCTGTTCATCCTGAATCGTACCATGTGGTAGAGAAGATGGCCAAAGACCTTAAATGCAGTATT
>JAUYEQ010000639.1 GCA_030691295.1 Bacteroidota bacterium | reverse complement strand
AAAGAATGCAGATTATGCATTGGAACGGATGCAAAGAATAAAGGAAGAATTGTTTATCGGGAATAAATAAGGGCGAAAAGTTGGCTGTTACAGTGCCAGTGTTCCGAAAACAGAGAAGTCCGAAGTCCTTTTTGCAGGGAGTCCGAAAAAGACTGAAGCGTTACAATAAAATCTTCCGGAAAATCAGTCACCTTCGAATGAAATCAGTGCCTGTCGGTTCTTTCCGTCCATTACAATGTTGAGGTCGTTGGTAAAACTTACATGTTTGATGTATTTTCCTTCTTCGATTACGGGCATTTTATTCAACAAATCAATGTTGATCATCGCATCTGACGAGTTGTGCGGAATGGTAAAATAACCAACATTCATCGAAGTTACATTGTGGAAAAAGTGTGAACCAAGTGAGCCATCGAGTGGGAACTCATCAAGACCCATTTCAACAATGATACGGGCTTTCGATATGTTTGCCCATAAAACCGGTATTCCTGTAAACGGATCGCGCGTGC
Organism: Bacteroidota bacterium; assembly: GCA_030691295.1. Taxonomy (GTDB): domain Bacteria; phylum Bacteroidota; class Bacteroidia; order Bacteroidales; family Prolixibacteraceae; genus Aquipluma. Next base: position 6,564 of record JAUYEQ010000639.1, on the reverse strand, counting down.
CCCAGCGACCGGGGCCAATCAGGATGTATTCTTTGTTCAGGAAATCCATTTTGCGGTTAAACTGGTTGATTTCTGCCGCTATTTCGCGTGTTTCCATTTTGTCGAACTTTTCAGGATCAACAATAATTACATCTTTAATTCCGGTAACGAAACCATTTCCCATGCCGCGTTTTGCGTACATCAGGGTTTTTTCAGGAACGATTTTTCCTATGTTCACGATCAGTTCTTCGTCTCTCCTGATCAATGGTTTAATTTGCAGCAGGTAAAAGGTTGGAAGCTTGTTGTGCCCTTTTTCCAGATCGACCGCATACTCAATTTCGACAGGCGAACCCATTGCTTCGCGGAATAATTTCAGCAATAACTGAAGGGTAGCAGCAAGTGGTATGTGTTTGTATTTTAAGATGTTGGCAAAATCTATTATCCTCAATCCGGGGCTGTCAACGCCGGGAATGAGGCAGTCGTTTTCGTAATCATACACCGAAGCACAATGTTGCAAAACACCGTCTTTTTCAGCAAAAGAAATTTTCATTTTCCTGATAGCAGCGCTTTCACCTCCATTTTCAAGATCGAATTGGCTGTGATCCATATCAATCGCGTAAAATTCCTTTTGTGATTCGCGTACCAGATCGTGAATGCCTGTTGTATTGATTTCAGGATATTTGGGGCAATAGCGATAAGCACTCTCGCCGCCAACTACATACATTCCCAGTCCGATGGCCGAAACGGCGAACCCATCCTCGGGTTCCATGTACGAAACAGGGTAGAAATTGTACGACTGAGCCACTCCGCTGATGGACGGATAATAATGATCGCCGTATTGGTGGCCAACAACTTCCTGAATGATCACCGCCATTTTCTCCTCTTCGATTTTATATTTTACGGCATCGAAATACGACATAGCCGATTCGGTGAAAATACTGGCATAAACCAGTTTGATAGCAGTTTCGAGTTGTTGAAAACGCACCTCCATATCGGGGTGGTTATTGGGAATAAGGTAGGTTGCATAAACTCCTGAAAATGGCTGTGTGAGCGAATCTTCAAACAAACCCGAAGAACGGATCGCCAGTGGTTTTCCCATTTTTTCGAGGTATTTTCGGAGGCGGTCTTTCAGATCGTCGCCAAACTGCGATTCAAGAAAAATGCCTTTGATACGTTCGTAATCGTTGGTCGAATATATTTCCTCGTAAAGGTCGTTTGTTTCAAGAAATTTATCGAACTCCGATGCGCCAACCACTGCTGTTGCCGGAATACGGATATTTATTCCAGGAAGAATACTGGCAAATTCGATGTTCTCGATAAAGTTGCACATGAAAGCCATTCCCCGGCCTTTTCCGCCCAATGATCCATTTCCGAGACGCATCACAAAACGTTTTCCGTTAACCAGCGTTGGATCAAAATCGATGATGCTCCCACGAAGTTTCTGTATGCGTACTTTTTCGAAAACATCCAGGCAAAACTTCCGCAAATCGTCTGAATTTTTGAAATCTTCGAAGCGGTAAGGCAGCAACTGCTCGGCAATGTTGATTTCGCCACGTGCCATCAGCCAGGTTGAAAACGAATTGCGGCGGGCATGATAGGCCAGCGCATTTTCAGGAACAATTTGAAACATCTCCTGAAACTCGGCCATATTGCGGGCAATCATAATCGGATTTCCTTCGGTATCTTTAAAAACGAAGTTGCCAAAACCAAGTCTTTTATAAATGTAATTGTGAATGTCGAGCGATAAACTTTCTGAGTTTTTGTTGATGAAATCGGCGCCAACATCGCGTGCCCGCTGGGCATTGTTCACATCGTGGCTTTGGAGCAGCACAGGAATCGGGAAACGGAGTGTCGAATTAACATACCTGAGCAAATCAACCCCTGCATTTTCATCGTCCACGCCATTTCTTTGAAACTTAACATCAGAAATAACGCTCAGCAGGAAATCCTTGTATTTATTAATGATGGAAACTGCGTCCTCGTAACTGCTCACCAGTATAACTTTTGGACGGGCTCTCATCTTCATTATTTTATGCAGTTCGTCGGCCGATTTATCTTCCACCAGGTTTTGCGTTTGCGTCATTATATTGGTATATAACATCGGCAAATACCGCGAATAGTATTGTATCGAATCTTCCACCAGCAGAATTACCCGCACACTTCCGTTTTTGGTATCTTCTTCCACATTCTGCTTGTCTTCAATGTACTTGATCATTGCAAGGAAAACATTGGAGTTTCCGTTCCATACAAATACCCGGTCGATTGATTCTATTTTCTCGTTGCTGGTTTGAAAATATCGGAGGTCGCCATTGTTGTTTACCAGAAGCAAAATAGGAAGTGACGGTTTCTGGTTAAAAATGGCTTTGGATGCCCGTACCGGAATGTTTTTATCGACCCCGACCATGATGATCACCATGTCGAAATCGCGTGTTTTTACCATCCGGAGTGCATCTTCCTCGGTATTGGCACTGGTAAATCGCGGATAGGTGTATAAGTTCAGCTGAAGAAATTCACCAAAAATTTTATCTGTGAATTGCCCTTCACGAACAATTGAATAACTGTCGTACAATGTTGCCAGCAGTAGCACTTCTTTAACTTTCGTTGGCATCAGTTCCTGAAATATGTCGCGGTCGCTTTTATTTCTTTTGTATATCGATGAGAGCGAAATAGAATCTATTGATTTCATTGACAAGTTGTGTTATAATTTTCGGAAAAGTATATAAAATCTGCCTGAAAGATTATGGATGGAAGATGTTGTGCAAACTTCAGGAATATATTTTACATTTGACAGAATTAAACAATTAAACCTATGAAGACAATTCTTATTTCTGTGTTCATGTTTTTGGCATTTGCGGGATTTTCCCAAAAGAAACAATCCTTGTTCAACGGTAAAAATCTTAAAGGCTGGATCATATATGTTGAAGATCCGGCAGTTAATCCTGAAAAATTCTTTTATGTGAACAATGGAATGATCGAAACTGTTGGTGTGCCGGTTGGTTATATTCGTACAAAAAAGAAATATTCAAATTATCGGCTGCACGTTGAATGGTGTTATCCTGAAAATCCTACCAACAGCGGCATCCTTTTGCATATTACCGGGCCCGATAAAATCTGGGTAGCCCATTATCAGTCGCAGTTGAAACATGGGAATGCAGGCGACTTTATAGTTCATGGGGTGGGAGAGAAAGCAACCATTCGGGACAGCATTTATACTTCAACTGAAACGGTTAAGCCAGTTGTACCCAAATTGCATCCGTCGAACGAAAAACCGGCAGGCGAGTGGAACAGTTTCGACATAACATGTAAAGGAAATACTGTTGAAATAAAGGTAAACGGCTTGGTTCAGAGTATAGCCACAAATTGTTCATTGACCAAAGGTGCAATTGGTTTGCAGGCTGAAGGTTCAAAAATTCAGTTCAGGAATATTTGGATTGAAAAGATTAAGTGAGAATAGTTGTCTGAGATTAAATTTGGAAAGAGAATGTTGGAAAAATTGAAAAAAATAGAAAACAAAAGCAGGCGACGCGCAGATGTACTTTTTGATCAGATAAAAACTGGTGATCAGAAAGCGCTTGAACTTTTGTTTTCCATCTATTTTCCCCGACTGAACGACTTTGCCCGGAATGTTGTAAAAGATGACGGTATCTCTCAGGACATTGTTCAGGAGGTATTTGTAAAGGTTTGGGAGAAAAAGGCTGAAATCGAAAACCTCAATATCGAAGGCTTTCTTTTCCGTTTGGTACGCAACCGCTGCATCGACTACATCAAACATATGAAAATGGTGAACAACCGTTTGCAGGAAATTCACATTGCATCGAAATACGAAGAGTTGTACCGCATCGACTTTGTCGGAAACGAACCTTATGTGCTGATTGAGCAGGAATTGAAAATGAAGATCGAAAAAACAATTCAGAATTTGCCCGATCGTTGCCGCGAAGTTTTTATGCTGAGCCGTATGAATGGTCTGAAGAACAAAGAAATTGCTGAAAAACTGGATATCAATATCAAAAATGTGGAACGGCATCTGAACCGCGCCCTGCAATCGTTCCGCGCAAACTTTTCCGAAGAACTTCCCATAGCGCTTATTTTGCTGGTAATGAAAAACCTGGAGTTTTAATAAAAAATATTTTCTTTCCAATGATGGGTAAAAGCTACCCAATTCAGTTATATATGCAAAGGCTTAAATAATACCCATGTATACTACTGAATTTCAAGATATAATAAAACGATACTTCCGGGGACAACTGTCTGACGATGAATATGAACTGCTGACTGATTACCTTCAGGATTCAAATAACCGCCAGTACTTCGAAAAGGCAAAACAGGAATGGACACAAAATCCTGAATTGGATGAAACTGGCCGTAAAAACTGGAACCAACTCGAATACAAAATCAATAAGCAGGATTCTGTTGTCGCAAAAATGCCGGTAACCCGTCGGCTTTGGGTTCAGGTGGCATCTGTTGCAGCCATACTTGTACTGGGATTGTTGGTTGGAAGTGTTTTAACTTATTTTCTCTCCGGAAATCATTTCAATCAGGAACAACTGGTATTTGAAACTCCACGCGGCGAAAAGTCGATGGTAACATTGCCCGATGGATCGGAAGTATGGCTGAATGCCAATTCAAGATTGGTTTACAACTCGTTTTCGGCAAATCACCGTCAGGTTGAATTAAAAGGAGAGGCCTTTTTTAAAGTTGCCCGCAACGAACAAGCTCCATTTGTTGTAAAAACCAATGAATGCTCTGTGGAAGTTATGGGTACGAGCTTTAATGTAATGGCCTATGACGATTTTGGACGAAAGGAAATTACACTACTCAGTGGAAAGGTAAATGTCCATTTGGAAGACGACGAACAGGTTTTAAAACCCGGACAGGCCCTGATATTAAAAGATCACAAGTTCCAAATTGTGGAAGTTGATGCGTCGCAGTCTTCGGGATGGGTCGATCATAAGTTCAATTTTAAGAACATCCCTTTATCGGAGCTGATGCAACGATTGGAAAACTGGTACGATGTTGATATTACACTTGATAACAAATCTGGCAGGGAAGTTAACTTTACCGGAACCTTTAAGAATGAGGAAACAATCTGGCAGGTACTTGACGCTATTAAGGTTTATACACCTATAAAATACGAAAAAACTGAATTGCGAAAAATTACAATAACTGTGAAATGAAAAAAGACGCCAGATGAGCGGCAACTCGTCTGACGTCGGTGTAATGTGAAATAAATACTCATTTAAATCGAAGTAAAACTATGAAAAAAAACGATCCGAAGCAAAGGCATCGCAGATGCCGTGTGCTTAGAAAAATGTTAAACATTATGAAAGTTACAACTTTGTTGTTTTTTTTGGCCCTGATGCAAGTCACTGCCAGTTCGTACTCACAGCAAACAAAGCTGAATCTGAAGTTTCAAAATGAAACACTCGAAAGCGTGTTCAGTAAAATTGAAGCGAACTCTGAATTTTCGATCTTTTATAAAAATGAAATGATCCAGAATTCGAAAGATGTAACCGCTGAATTCAAAAATGCCTCTATTTTTGATATTCTCGATCAGGTGCTGAACGCGGAAAACATGACATACACCGTCAGGAACAAACTGATAATGATTGTTCCAAAAACAGACGGTGGTATTGAAAACAATTCTCAGCAGCAAAAATCAGTTTCCGGTAAAGTAACCGACTCTTCAGGCGAAGCGCTGCCAGGTGTTTCCGTCGTTGTAAAAGGCACGACCAATGGTTCGATTACTGATAACAACGGAAATTATTCCCTTTCAAACATTTCTGAAAATGCGACTTTACAATTCTCATTTGTTGGAATGAAGATGCAGGAGGTTTCGGTTAGTGGAAAAGCTACCATTGACGTTTCATTGATGGAAGATGCAATCGGAATTGAAGAAGTTGTTGCCATCGGTTATGGTGTGCAAAAGAAATCGGATGTTACCGGTGCTCTTACAAGCGTAAGTTCCGAAGAAATTAATGCACGCCCGGTGAAGAATGCAGTTGAAGCGATGCAGGGAAGGGCAGCCGGGGTTGATATCACTTCGAATGAACGTCCCGGAGCGGTTGGCAGTATCACCATTCGCGGGGTACGCTCGCTGACAGCTTCGAACTCTCCGCTATATGTTGTTGATGGTATTCCTTTGGTAACCGGAACTGTAGATGCATCGAACGTTTCGTCAAACAAGGTGACATTGGGAGGAATTGACAATCTGAACCCTAACGACATTGAGTCTATTGATATTTTAAAAGACGCATCGGCTACAGCGATTTATGGTTCACGGGGAGCCAACGGCGTTGTTCTAATTACAACGAAGGCGGGAAAATCCGGAAAATTTACCTTGAATTTTGATTCTTCAGTGACCTCAGAAAATATGCATGAATATTCGCCTTTGTTTAATGCAGGCGATTATGTCGATTACCGTCGTTGGGCAAAATATTACTCAAATACTTCTACTTTTCCAAGAGGTGATCAGCCCACACAGGCGAATGATGCTGCAATTTTTACCGGTGATGTCACGGCCACGAACAATATAAACAAAGGTTGGGCAAATGGTACCTGGGACGGATCAAAATTAACAACTACCGA
>JAUYEQ010000618.1 GCA_030691295.1 Bacteroidota bacterium | reverse complement strand
CCATTTTCAGTTTTTTGAATGTCAATGGCATCACCGTAGATGGCCGCTAAACTCGAAGTGAGCACCACCCGTTGAACGCTTTCGATAGCGTTCACTGTATCCAATACGTTCCGTGTTCCTTCCAAAGCAGGCTCTACCAGCTCTTTCTGCGCATTTTTTATTCCTGAAATTTTAAAAGGAGATGCGGTGTGGATTACCTGTTCGCAGCCAGCCATTGCTTCAGTGAAACTTCCCTTTTTCAGAAGATCGGCTTCAAAAAACTGGAGTATTCCAACGCTTTTTACTGCCAGTGAAGTTAAATGCGCATATTTGTCTTTTTGTGCCAGGTTTCTTACAGTCGTGCGGACTTCATACCCTTTATCCAATAATTGTTTCACAATCCACGAAGCCAGATAACCTGTTCCGCCGGTTACCAAAACCGGTTTTGTCCGATCTATTGTTTTCATATTTTTAGCTTTTTATATTGTACAAACCAAACCTTGAAATTACCAAATTGTTCAGGATAATCGAAAGCAAAGTTTCAGACAACAAACGATTCCTCGAATTTGAAAACGGTGCAAAGTTCTTCTATCTCGCAGATACCGGTTGGGAATTATTTCACCGGCTTGATAAGAAGAATTCAGAAAAATACCTCGAAAACCGGCGGGAAAAAGGGTTTACTGTCATTCAGGCAGTGGCTTTGGCCGAGCTCGATGGATTGAATACTCCTAATATGGAAGGAGAAAAACCTTTGATTGACAACGACCTGAAGAAACCCAATGAAAAGTATTTTGCTCATGTGGATTGGGTGATCAAAAAGGCAGAAGAGAAAGGCATGTTCATCGGTCTGCTTCCTACCTGGGGCGATAAAGTAGATAAACAATGGGGAGTTGGACCGGTAATTTTCAACAAGGAAAATGCTTTTCAATATGGAAAATGGATTGGAACCCGCTACAAAGATTTCCCGAACATCATCTGGATTAACGGTGGCGACCGGCAAGGTGGCGGTGCCAACCTCGAAATTTGGAATGCGTTGGCCAACGGTATAAAATCGGTGGATAAAAATCACCTGATGACATTTCATCCAATGGGTGGAAACAGCTCCTCAAAATGGTTTCACAATCAGGACTGGCTAGATTTTAACATGATGCAAACCGGACACGGAGAACGTTCGTACGCTGCCTATAAAAAATTACTACTTCCGGATTACCAACTTCAGCCAACAAAACCAACCTTCGACGGTGAACCACGCTACGAAGATCATCCACATGACTGGAAGCCTGAGATTCTGGGTTGGTTCGACGATGCCGATGTCCGTCAGGCAGCCTACTGGAATTTGTTCTCCGGAGGTTTTGGCCATACCTACGGCTGCCACGCCATCTGGCAAATGCTCACTCCCGACCGGTCGCCTGTATGTTTTGGACGCCATACCTGGTACGACGATCTGGATCTGCCCGGAGCTTTTGACATGCTCAATATGCGCCGCCTGATGGAAAGCCGCCCGATGACTGAACGAATTCCATTTCAGGAATTAATAACCAACGAATACATGCCTGAAACCGATTACATGGTGGCTACCAAAGGCAAAAGCTATGCATTTGTTTATATTCCAACAGGTTGGGGAGCCAGCATAAACCTAGAAAAACTGGGATGGTCAGAATCGGTAGTTTGGTGGTTTAATCCCAAAACCGGAGAATCAACCAAACTGAAAGAGATTGCCAATAAAGGCATTCAGCAATTCAGGCCTGAAAAAGGTGGCCGCGGCAACGACTGGGTGTTAGTAATTGATGATAAAAATGCTGGCTTTACTGTACCAGGAAAGTAAAAAAGTAGTCAGTCGCAGTATTCCTGTAATTAAGGCAATTCAACTTCTATTCCGAAATTTAAGATTATCATATATGACCAATTTAAAATCATTTTTGCTCTTATTGAGTATTTCAGTTTTTATATGCGGTTATTCAGAAAAAACATCCAAAAAACGCATCCAACCTTGGGCAGAAAATCCGTGGTTCTGGCAATACAAAGGCAAACCAGTAATGTTACTTGGCGCCAGCAGCGACGACAATCCGTTTCAGTGGCCTGAAAAAATGCTCGTGCCTCATCTCGATTCCATGAAAGCAGTAGGCGCGAACTATGTGCGCAACACGATGAGTGACCGTCAGGATAAAAAATTTGAGCTTTACCCATTTAAAAAGCTCGACAATGGCAAATTCGACCTCAACCAATGGAACATGAATACTGGCAGCGGTTTGAGTTTTTCCTGAAAGAAACAGCTAAACGAGACATTATCGTGCAGATTGAAGTATGGGATCGCTTTGATTATTCGCGCGATAATTGGACGCCGCACCCGTACAATCCAACAAACAACATCAATTATACAGAACAGCAAACTTCGCTGGCCGCCCAATATCCCGACCATCCCGGGCAAAACAAACAACCATTTTTCTTCGCCACGCCCAAACAACGAAACATTGAGGTTTTGCTGAATTACCAAAAACGGTTTGTCGAAAAAATGCTGTCTTATTCCCTTAAATACGAACATTTATTGTATTCATACGGAGCGGAGAACTGGTTTCTGATAGTAAAAGTGAAGGCGGTAAAATTATGAAACTGACAGCCCCCGGAAAATTAGAATGGGTGGCGGTTTTATGTAAACTTCAGTCACCACTTCAGCGACAATTTCAATACAATTCAGTTGGTTTGAGCTGCTTAGTTGTCGGCAAATTCAGGAAAAGTTGTAAGCTTAAAAGATTTTTAGACTATTTTTACGGGTAAACTAAAATTCTAACCGCTATGAAATCCAGATATCCGTTTTACTTTTTGCTGTTTTTATTTCTGCTGTCATTTGAATCAAGCGCCCAGCAAGCCAACTGGACACATTTCAGGGGAAGTAAACTGAACGGAATTTCGAAATCGGCCAATCCACCTGTAAAATGGAGTGCTGACAGCAACATCCGCTGGAAAACCGATTTGGCAGGCAATGGCTGGTCGTCGCCGGTGGTTTGGGGCGACCAGGTCTGGCTGACAACGGCTTCGGAAGATGGCAAAACGATGAATGCAGTTTGCCTCGATTTCAAAACCGGAAAGGTAATTTTCGACCTTCCGCTATTTTCGCCCGATTCGGTGGAGTCGAAACATTCCATCAATACGTACGCAACGCCCACACCGTGCATCGAAGAAGGTTTTGTGTATGTTCATTTCGGAACTTATGGTACAGCCTGTCTGAAAACCTCCGACGGGAAACCGGTCTGGAAGCGTACCGATTTGAATTGCAAACACGTGCAGGGGCCTGGTTCATCGCCTGTTATCTATAAAAACCTGCTCATTCTTCATTTGGAAGGAACCGATGTGCAATACCTTGTTGCGCTCGACAAAAACACGGGAAAGACCGTTTGGAGAACCGAACGCCCTGAAAATATTTATGAACCGTTGGCTCCCATCGGCAAAAAAGCATACATCACTCCACTGATTGTCAACGTAAAAGGCCGTGACCTGCTGATTTCGAACGGTTCGGCCATTTGCCAGGCTTTTGATCCACTAACCGGGCAGGAAGTTTGGCGGATTGTGCAGGGAATTGATTCGACGATTGCGATGCCCATAGAAGAAAACGGTTTGATTTATTTTATCCCCGGATTTGTGGATTCGCCCGATGGCGAAAAATACACCGAACTCATTGCCGTTAATCCTGACGGGAAAGGCGACATTGCAAAAACCAACGTTTTGTGGAAACTCAAGGTACCGGTTTTGCAACTGCTCACACCGGTCATCCACAACGGACTGATTTATGCCATTGACACCCAAAATATGCTTTCGTGTATCGATGCAAAAACAGGGAAAGTACTCTATTCGCAGCGCATGAAAAACAAACACTACGCTTCGCCCATTTGCGCTACCGGACGCATTTATTTTACTTCAGCAAAAGGAGAAACAACGGTAATTAAAGAAGGACGAAAACTGGACATTGAAACCGTGAACCAGCTTCCGGGCGAAGTTTTTGCAACACCAGCCATTTTGAGGGATGTCGTTTTGTATCGAACCGACAAAAGTTTGTATTGTATTGGTAAATAATGATTTAATTACGCACAGGCTTTCAATTTTCTGAAAGATAAAGAGCACTATCTGAATTTATTTCGTTAACCGGAATTGTTGCTTTCCAGGACTTCGCGACCTCGGATTTCCAACCCGAAGAATTTACTTCAAGACTCTATTCAAACTGCTTCATGTAATCCAAAAACACCTTTGCCGTGCGGTCCATGTTTTCCATTGAGCCACCACCTTCAAGCACTTCACACATTTCGTAAATCACCCAGCCTTGGTAGCCAATTTCCTCCAGTGTATTAAACCATGTTTTGTAATCGATGATGCCTTTGCCCATTTGCGTTGCCCGCATGACTGGCTGTTGCGCCGAATAATTGGTCAGGTCGTTGACATAACTGAAACGTGGATGCCGCACATAATCGGCGGCAATGGTCTGAGCCAGAAAAGGTTTCATTGTCAGGATCGATTGCCGCATTTCTTCGGAAGTGAGCCCTTCGAGCGCTGGCGCCCATGCATCCCAACCAGCCAGCACATTGGGCATATTTATTTCATTCAACATCCAGAACATCGCATCGTGGTGTATGGCAATGTCGTGGTGGTTTTGAACGACCAACGTGACTCCAAATTTGGCCGCCAATTTGCCAGCCATTTTCAATCCACTTACTACTTCAGCGTATTGTTTGTCGTAAGGAATTCCGGGGCGTTCGTAGCCGGTAAAAACCCGAACAACTTTTGTCCCTAAATCATTGGCCATTTCGGCTAACTCACCAACCCATGCCGCCTGAATTTCGGCATTCGGGATTCCGGGTTTGTCAATTCCTGCTGTAAAATCGGTATATCCGGCCAGCCCAACAAGCGTTAATCCAAGTGAATCAATTTTTGCTTTCAGGCGAACACGTGCAGCCTTGTCGTAATCGTGCGGAGAAAGGTGCGGACGTTTGGCGGCAATCATCACACCCTGATAACCCACCTCTTTGGCTTTTACCAGGAACTGATCAACGGTCAATTGCGGTTGTCCACGCCAGATTCCCATGTAACTGACCGAATGCAGGCAGGTTTTTACTTTAAAATCTTTTGGATTTCCTGAAGGTAATTTTTGAGCCAATAAATTTGTCGAAAAAAGAAAAGAAGAAATGATCAGGTAGAAAGTCAGTTTAGTTTTCATAGTTGGTCGATTAGAAATTCGTTGATGAAAATACGCATTTTTTGAAACCGATATCAGCAATTCGTAAAAATACAACCTGCTGTTTGTCAACTAAAATTCATTTTACTTGTTTCCTAATTTGATTAATCCGACAAAACGATCTTTTATTAAACCTAATTGAAATAACAATGGTACCAAAAATTCACAGTTTAGGAGGTTACATTCACGAGTATCAAAAGAGCCTTGTCAACCCCGAAGCCTTTTGGGCAGAAATTGCCGGAAGTTTTTACTGGCATAAACGCTGCGACAAAGTTCTGGAGTGGGATTTTGAAGGACCTTCGGTAAAATGGTTTTTAGGCGGAAAGCTAAACATTACAGAAAACATATTTGAACGTAATCTTTACACGATTGGAAACCAGGCTGCTATTATTTGGGAACCCAACAATCCGGAAGAGCAAACCAGAACATTATCATACAACGAATTACACAAGGAAGTCAATAAATTTGCCAACGCACTAAAAGGGCTTGGGGTACAAAAAGGCGATCGGGTGGCCATTTACATGCCGATGGTTCCTGAACTAACCATTGCCATGCTCGCCTGCGCCCGGATTGGTGCAGTTCATTCAGTGGTTTTTGCAGGATTTTCAGCAGCTTCACTCTCCGATCGCATTATTGATGCCGAAACAAAAGTGTTATTAACCGCTGATGGTGGTTTCCGGGGTGAAAAAATTACACCTCTCAAGAAAATTGTTGATGAAGCTTTGGAATCATGCGACTGTGTTAAAAAGGTAGTTGTTTATCAGCGAACCAATTCTAAAGTTAACATGGTTGAAGGACGCGACATTTGGTGGCACAATGCCATCGAAGGACAATCAGATGTTTGCCCGGCTGAAGAAATGGATGCCGAAGACAACCTTTTTATCCTCTATACTTCAGGATCGACAGGCAAACCCAAAGGTATTGTACATACTGTTGCCGGGTACATGGTTTACACTGCCTACACTTTTATGAATGTATTTCAGTACAATGCCGGGGATGTGTATTTCTGTACTGCCGATATTGGATGGGTTACCGGTCACTCCTACATTGTTTACGGTCCGCTCCTGAATGGCGCACAAACGCTGATGTTTGAAGGCGTTCCAACCTGGCCGGATGCAGGGCGGTTTTGGGATGTTGTTGACAAACACAAAGTCAATCAGTTTTACACTGCGCCTACTGCTATCCGGTCTTTACTGGCACTAGGCATGGAACATATCAATGATAAAGATTTGTCGTCGCTAAAAGTTTTGGGAACTGTTGGGGAGCCCATCAACGAAGAAGCCTGGCACTGGTACCACGACCACATTGGCCGAAACCGCTGCCCAATTGTAGATACCTGGTGGCAAACCGAAACCGGTGGCATAATGATCAGTCCGATACCCGGAATTATCCCGACAAAACCATCGTTTGCAACCTTGCCGTTGCCCGGAGTTCAACCCATTATAGTCGATGGAGAAGGAAAAGAACAATCTGGCAACAGTGTGAAAGGAAACCTTTGCATCAAATTTCCATGGCCCGGAATGGCCAGAACCATTTGGGGAGACCATGAACGTTTCAGGCAAACTTATTTCTCAACGTATAAGAATCTTTATTTTACCGGTGACGGTGCACAGCGCGACGAAGATGGTTATTACCGCATCCTAGGACGTGTTGACGATGTGATCAATGTTTCAGGTCACCGGCTTGGAACTGCTGAAATTGAGAATGCCATCAACTCGCATCCTTTGGTCAATGAATCGGCAGTCGTAGGTTATCCGCATCCGATAAAAGGCCAGGGAATTTATGCTTTTGTGGTTTGTGGCGAACTTTCAACCGGAGGCGAAGAAGGAATCAGGAAAAGTATAAAAATGGCAGTTACCAATTTAATCGGACCATTTGCCCGTCCAGATTTGATTCAACTTGTTCCGGGATTGCCAAAAACCCGTTCTGGAAAAATTATGCGCCGGATACTCCGGAAAGTGGCCGAGGGCGATGCCTCCAATTTAGGCGATATTACCACTTTACTCGACGAAGATGTTGTTGTACAGATTATTGATGGCGCGTTGGTGGAAGTGAAGCGATAAGAAAGTTATCAGTCTCAGTGTTCAGTAATCAGAAATGGGAAATGAACACTGTTACTGAACACTGCCACTATTTATTCCTCCATCAGACCCATTGATTTGAAGACCGTTTCGGTTATTCCGCGGCGGCTTTCTTTGAACTTTGCTGAGTTTTCCTGGCCCGATTCAACATTGCAAACATACAGCCAGGCATTTCCGTTTTCCTCGTGGTAGCCAACCAGCCAACCAATGTTTTTTCCATCCTGAACAGTCATGCCTGTTTTTCCGCGAAAAATCCATTTGTCGGTTTGCTTCAGGATGATTAGTTTTTTAACAAGATCGATATTTTCGCTTGAAAATGGCAATTGATTGTTGTAGAAGTGAATAATGAAATTCATTTGCTCCCATGGAGTAATCCGTGAATCACCCCAAAGCCAGAAACGATCGATGGTTTCCTGAGAAATGTCCATTCGTCCGAAATCTGAATCATCAATGTATTCTTTCATTCGTTCAGGTCCAATGCGTCGCGCTACTTCCTGAAAATAAGGAACTGCAGAATATTGAATAGCTGATGCCAGCGTGTGATCTTTGTTCCATTCTTCTACAGAACGGACTTCTCCATCCCATGGAATCACCGTGTTTTCATCGGTCACAATTCCGATTTCGAGCGCAATCAAGGCATTCAGAATTTTAAACGTCGAAGCCGGAAGAAAACCTTCCTCACAGCGATGTGAATTATAAATCTGGTAGAGATCGTTTTTCAGGTCGTACAACAAGAAGCAACCCTGAACACCATATTCTTCAAAAAAGGGTTGGAAATTTGGCGGAACCTCTTTCTTTGCCGGCTGAATTGTACAGGAACTTACAATTGCCATGATTGCAATCAATAGATTTAACCACATGCGAACAAATTGATTGATCATATCTTACAGTTTACAGAATCAAATCCGAAAAGTTCAAAGAGGTCTTTCAAAATTATAACTTTAATCGGTAGTTTGTTTATACTTTATACAAGAATCCTAAAAACCATCATGGAATAATATTTTGGGGTAATTCTGTTCCTAATTTATTCAGGCGCTGATACCTTTATCTTCAAACTACAGCGAAAAAAAAGAGCGACCGAAGTCGCTCAGAAAATAGATAATAATAGAATGATATATTATTTGGCAATGCGTTCGAGCCATTTTACCATCGCCAGCATTACAAACATAGACAGAAAACAAACAAGAGCAAACACACCCCAGGTGATTGAAATTGATATATTGTCATACATCATAGCTCCAAGGAATAAGGAGAAATTCCCAACCGCAGTAGCGGTTAGCCATCCACCCTGCATTAAACCTTGCATATGTGCCGGGGCAACTTTCGATACGAAAGAAATTCCAAGAGGTGAAATAAACAATTCAGCAACAGTTAAAATAAAGTAAGTCGCAAACAATAACCAGGGAGTAACTTTTAACGATGCATCAAGACCACCCTGCGCTTCCAAATCACTCAATACCGGTAAGCCAACCGAACCAAAAGCCATTACAACAAATGCCAAGGCCGCAATTCCCATACCCATACCAATCTTTTTAGGAGTTGATGGT